>JAPLCS010000136.1 GCA_026392145.1 Fimbriimonadales bacterium
AAGTTCGGACTTGAACAAATCAAAATACTTTGGACGTCCTGCCGGGAATCGCCACAAATTGGTAAGCCTCAAAGTCTTCTTCCAATCTAAGTCAGCTCGTTTAGGTTTGGGAATGAGTACTGGCAGAGTCTCATCCGGTAAGACAGCCGACTCAATCCTATTTGGCTGCAAAGTTATTACGCGACTAGGAATACTTTTACGCTCGTTAGCAGCTATGTCATATTCAAGTGTAAGGGAGCTTGTAACACCCTTTTTCATCTCAATTCCTAAAACGCCTTGCCACAGAATCGCTTCCTTTTCAGCCCAATCTTGGTTGTACCCACGTGCATCAAACGTAACCAATGGCAAACTGGAATGAACCGAAAATTTGGCAGCAGGCCCTATCAATTGAGTGAACTCAGAAGGCTTACCAAGAGAACGGCTAAATAAGTCACCTGTTAAAGGCTCACTGGAAAGGCTTCTGGTTTTCCCGTTAATTGCAATTTCACCCCCGACAAACGGTGACATCGATACCATCCCGGGAGTAACTTCCACTAAAGCAGGCTCGTCACTATTCCAGTCAAATCGGTAGACCACCACTAAACGATTTCCAATCCTTTGGTAGGAAACCGTCCCACTTGCTTTACCCTCTGCCCCTCTGAAAGAAACTTTCACATTATCAGCATCAATACGCTCTACAGTTTGGCTATTCCATCGCGAATTGTAAAAACCTTTCGTCCAATTCGGTGCGTAATACTGGAACCACGATCCACGAATAATTGGGATACCCTTGGCAACGACCTTCAACCCGGATTGGCTCTCAACGTTAAATTCAAACGATGCAGCCTGATTTGCAAAGCTCCAACATATTCCGGCTAACGGAAGTATCATTTCTTAAACACCCTTTACTGACGTAGTTGTGACTTCGTGCCGGGATGTTGCATAAACCAAGTTTGGCTATCCATGTGTTTACCATCGTTTCTTTGCCGACGCACGTACTCGCCATTTGACTGCAAATCCCATGCTTTGGTGTCATCGGCTAGGCACACATCCAACACTCGATGTCTCAGGTAATCAACCAGTTTCTTGGCTTGAACGGGTACCAGCACTTCCACTCGTCTATCCAAGTTGCGCCGCATAACATCGGCACTACCAATGTACACATCTGGCTTGCCAGCATTTTCAAACCAATAGACTCGACTGTGCTCTAAGAAGCGACCAATAATGGAAGTGACACGAATTTTGTCACTCTGACCCTTTACTCCTGGTCGCAAGCAACACGCTCCACGAATAATCAAATCAATCGGTACCCCTGCATTCGAAGCCTGATAAAGCATCTCTATAATTTCAGGATCCACGAGAGAGTTCACTTTCCAAATAATTCGCGCTGCCTTTCCATCTTTCTTGAAATCGATTTCTCGTTGAATCCTTGAAATAATTCCCTCTCTGAGATTGACTGGAGCAACGAGTAACTTTCGATAAGTCACCTGCTTGCTATATCCTGTCAAGTAGTTGAACAACTCCGCAATGTCTTGGGTTATCTCTGTGTCACAAGTTAAAAGTCCGAGGTCGGTATACAACCGGGCGGTAGCTGGATTATAGTTTCCTGTTCCGATGTGAGCGAATGACTTCAAAGTATCACCCTCTCTTCGAACAACAAGAGATAGCTTAGCGTGGGTTTTCATTTCAGCAAAACCGTAAGTCACGTGAACACCCGCACGTTCAAGAGTCCTTGCCCAAATCAAGTTATTGCTCTCATCAAATCGAGCCTTAAGTTCAACCATTGCCGCGACTTGTTTACCAGCGTCGGCAGCATCTCTCAGGCTCTCAACTATCGGTGACTCGGTTCCAACACGATAAAGTGTTTGCTTGATTCCAAGAACAGCAGGGTCTTTCGCACCCGAAGCAATAAACTCCTCAATCGTTCTAAAGGAATCGTACGGATGATGCAACAATACATCTCGCTGACTTACCGTATCAAAAATTGCACTCGAATTGGATAACTGTTCTGACAAGTAGGGCAAATGAGCAGGAAAACGTAGTGATGGCTTATCAATTTTGGCCAACTGCCAAAACACTTCCAGACCAAGAAGACCATGGATCTGAAACACATCTTCCTCGTCAAGATTCAATAGACGCATCATCGCTTCCCGAATTCTTGTCGGCATGGATGGATTGACCTGAAGCAAAACCGGGTCGCCAAATCGCCTCAACCGAATCGTCTCTTCAATGGTTGCAATCAAGTCCGCTGCTTCAATTTCTCTTATTTCGATATCGGCATCTCGAACCACCCTAAACTGGTGAGCACCCTTTATGGTCATCCCTGGAAAGAAACTATCGATATTTTCAATGATTAAATCTTCAAGTAAGACATACTCATGTCGCTTCGGAGTCAACCTAATAGCTCTCGGAATTACGGTCGGAACCTTGACCCTTGCCAACCGTAAGTCTTCGCCCTCCTCATTCAACTCCACAACAATGTTGAGTGATCGGTTTGAAATAAACGGAACGCTTACAGCCGGGTACAAAACTAGCGGAGTGCAAAGCGGAAAGACTTCACGGTCAAAATACTCTCTGAGTTCCTCTTGTTTCTCGTGCTTTAAGTCTGCGAACTTGCGAATATAAACCGCATTTTTGGCAAGTTGCGGTGAGATATCTGAGTTAAAAATATCTGCCGCTCGCTGTCGAAGCGGCGCAGCTGTCTTGGTTATTTGATGAAGCTGTTCATTGGGAGTCAACCCGTCAGGAGAGGATGTCAAAACGCCTGCCTCAAA
>JAPLCS010000046.1:0-6845 GCA_026392145.1 Fimbriimonadales bacterium
CGACTTAAACAACTTAATCGCCTCATCCCGAGCACTCGAATGATCAACAATCGACGACGGATATCCCAAAAGCCGACAATCCGACAACGTAGGCTCATGAATCAACTCACCGCTCAAACTCGCAATCTCAGGAACCCACTGACGAATAAAGGTGCCATCAGAATCAAACTTCTTACTCTGCAAATAAGGATTAAAAACCCGGAAGTAAGGCTGAGCATCACACCCCACCGAGGCCGCCCACTGCCAACCACCGTTGTTACACGCCAAATCAAAATCCAACAGCTTCCGAGCAAAATGAGCCTCCCCACGGCGGTAATCAATCAGCAAATGCTTCGTCAAAAACGAAGCCACCACCATCCGCAATCGGTTATGCATCCATCCCGTCTGGTTCAAACACCGCATCGCTGCATCCACAATCGGATACCCCGTCCGACCCTCCTCCCACGCCGCATACATCTCCTCCGCCCGGTCACCCTCCGAACCAGGCCAAACCATCGCCTCATACAAAGGGCTAAAAGTCGTCTCCACCACCCTCGGGAAATTCCCCAAAATATCATGATAAAAGTCGCGCCAAATCACCTCCGCCAACCACTTATCCGCCCCCGCAACCTCACGACTACTCACCTCATCACCCGACCCAGTGCCCGACCCAGTTGCCGACATAGTCCCCAACTGCACCTTGCGCAAAGCCGCCCGAACCAACTCCCGAACCGAAATCGTCCCGAACCTCAAATGAGCCGACATCCCGCTCGTCCCCTCAATCGCCGGAAAATCGCGCTGCTCCTTATAAGCCCCCATCAAACCATCAAACCACTCCAAACGCTCATAAGCCGCATCCTCACCCGCCGCCAACCAAGGCTCCGCCTCAACAAACCCCATCGACTCTAACGACGGTATGCCCCCACCAGCATCCCCCCCATCTCCATCTCGAGCATCTCCAGCAATATCAAATGCAGAATCCAAAACCGCAACCGAGGCCAACCGCTCATACCGAGGACAATACTCCGCCGCATGAACCTCCTCAACAAAGTTCGCCCGCCAAGTCTTCGAATAAGGCGTGTAAACCCGGAACGGCAACCCCGCCTGGTTCATCACCTCGCCACTCTCAAAAATCACATGATCCTTAAAAGTAACCATCCCAATACCACCAGCATCCATCCCGCCCACTTCAACAGCAGCTAACCGAGCCCGAACCTCATCATCACGCTCCATCGCATAAGGCTCCCGGTCATGCGAAGCCACCACCAACGTCGCACCCAACTTCTTCGCCACATCAGGAATCAACTCAACGGGATTCCCATAAACACAAACCAAACGCGAACCCATCGCCCGCAACTTAGAATCCATCTCCACCAACGACCGATGAATAAAAGTCACCCTCGTATCGCCCTCATCCACCAACTCGCTCAAAATCGCCGAATCAAAAACAAAAACAACCGCAACCTCGTCCGCCGCCTCGCAAGCCTCAAACAATGCCCGATGATCACGTAACCGCAAATCACGCCGAACCCAGCACAAAGCCCGCCGATGCCTCTTACCACCAACTTCTAACCCGCCAATCGCACTTACTTCCATCTGACCACCCTCATTCACAGTAAACTTCTACGAAACAGAAAACGGGAAATGTAACCCTCCCAATTTCCGAACGGTTTACTGAATCAATGCTCGCCGACTTCCAATCCCAACTCACCCGAACCGGCCTCCTCAAGCCAGGCGACCGAATCGTCGTGGGATACTCAGGCGGCGCCGACAGCGGCTGCCTCCTGCACCTGCTCAAACATGCAGGCTACGAAGTCATCGCCGCGCACCTCCACCACGGCCAGCGCCAAGCCGCCGACAAAGAGCTCAAACTCTGCGAGCTCCAATGCAACGACTGGGGAATCCCCTTCGTCTCCGGCAAAGCCGACGTCCCGACAATGTCCAAGCACCTCAAAGTCGGAATCGAAGAAGCCGGACGCCTCGCCCGCTACAACTTCCTAAACCAAGTCAAAACCAGGTTCGAATTCGACTTCATCGCCACCGCTCACACCGGAACCGAAAGCATCGAAACCGCAATCTTCAACATGATCCGCGGCACCGGCCCCCACGGTTTCACCGGAATCCCCGCCGCCCGCGACAACATCGTCCGACCACTACTCAACTTCACACGCAGCCAAACCCGACAATACTGCGCCGACAACAACATCTGGTTCCACGACGATCCAAACAACGACGAACTCGAATTCAGCCGAGCCAGAATCCGGCACCGAATCCTCCCCGAATTCGCAACCATCAACCCCGAATTCGAATCCGCAATCTCACGACTGCTAACCATCGTCGACGAAGAAGACCAATTCCTCAACGGAGCCGCCGCCGCCGCCCTCGAACAGTGCGAACTCCAACTCAACGGCGAACTCGCGTTCCTCACCCGCGACATCGAAATCGCCTTCGACCGACAGCGCCTCGAATCCCTCCCGCCCGTTCTCCTCAAACGAGCTATGCGCCTCGCCTTCGACTTCTTCGGAACTCCACTTAACTACGACCAAACCCAACTCCTCGCCGAACTCTTCGCAACCCGCCAAAACGGCTCCATAACCCCCGAAGGCGGAACCACCGTCGGCGAACTCAGCGACGACCGACTCCATATCCGCATCCTGCAACCAACCGAACCCTTCCGCTTCAAACTCACCATCCCCGGCGAAACCGAAAGCGAAACCTTCGGGTGGACCATCACCGCCTTCGAATCAACTCCAACCAAACACCAAAACACTCGCCAAGCATTGCAAGTCGAAATCGATCTCGACAAAGTCAACGGCGAACTCTACTTCCGCTCATCACAATCCGGCGACGCAATGAATCCTCTCGGTTTCGAAGGCACGCGCAAACTCTCCGACCTACTCTCCGAAAGCCACCTAACACCCGCCGCCCGCACCCGACTTCCAATCATTTGTGATTTTGTTGGTCCAATTTGGGCACCGGGGGTGTGTTTATCGAACAAAATAAGGAAAGAAGAAACCACAAGTCGTGTTCTTGTGTTAAATTTTAAGCCCCTCTAGGCGATTGAATTTAAGCTCTCGGCATGAGCTACCGGCAACAACTCTCGTTTAAGCCCAAAGCGTGCTCAAAGCTAGATGCGTGAACAATAAGCAACGAACAAAAGAATTCAGTCGTAAATAGGCATACGGAAACTACGGAGAAGATTTGAGAAGAAACTGGAATGGATTAATCATCGTCGTCTCGATGATATTGGTAGGTCTCATCATTTTGATGATTGCCGCACCGCAGAGCAAGCTCTACGGTGGTAGCAAAGTTACCGAGCTCACCTCGGTCGAATTCATGAGCCGCGTAGCCGCCAAAGAGATTCAAGATGGAGTCTGGCAGGAAACCGAAATCACAGGCAAATTCACCAACGGTGAAAAGTACGTCGCCAAAGTTCCAGAAAAGAACGATGAAGCTGCAAAAGCGCTCATCAGCAAAATCAACGAGAACAAGATTCCAATCGAATTCCCCAAAGTAGATAACACTCGCTCCGGTTGGGCACTTGTCGCCTCCATCGCTCCAGTTATCATCATCTTCGTACTCTTCTACTTCTTCATCATGCGAGCCGCTCAAGCCGGTGGATCGCAAGCAATGAGCTTTGGCAAATCCAAAGCCAAGCGCGTCGGTGAATCTGGACCCAAAGTAACGTTCGATGACGTTGCCGGAATTGATGAAGCAAAGCAAGAACTCTTCGAAGTTGTCGACTTCCTTAAGAACACCAAGAAATACGCTGCACTCGGCGCAAAAATACCGAAGGGAATCTTGCTGACAGGCCCTCCAGGTGTTGGTAAAACCCACCTCGCCAGAGCAATCGCAGGCGAAGCAGGCGTTCCTTTCTTCCACATCTCGGGTTCAGACTTCGTTGAAATGTTTGTCGGTGTCGGTGCGGCTCGTGTTCGAGACTTGTTCGAAACAGCAAAAGCACACCGACCATCGCTCATCTTCGTGGACGAAATCGATGCGGTCGGGCGCCAACGCGGAGCTGGACTAGGTGGAGGTCACGATGAAAGAGAGCAAACCCTCAACCAACTTCTAGTGGAAATGGACGGCTTTGACCCCAACTCAGGAGTCATCATGATCGCGGCGACAAACCGCCCCGATGTTCTCGACCCAGCTCTTCTGAGACCGGGCCGATTCGATAGACAAATCGTTGTTGATGCTCCGGACCAAAAGGGACGTCACATGATTCTGTCCATCCACGCGAAAGGAAAGCCTCTTGACACCGATGTTGATTTAGAAAAGCTCAGCAAGCGAACCCCAGGCTTCACCGGAGCAGACCTTGCGAATACGCTGAATGAAGGTGCACTTCTTGCAGCCCGAAGAGGAAGAACCAAGATTGGGCAAGCAGACCTCGAAGAAGCGCTAGATCGCGTAATTGCCGGACCGCAACGAAAGAGCCGAATCATGGATGCTCAAGAGCGAGAAGTGATTGCGTATCACGAAGCAGGACACGCCGTAATTGGGGAATTGCTAGAGCATAGCGATCCTGTACACAAGGTAACAGTACTCCCTCGTGGTATGTCCCTTGGCTCCACGTGGCACATGCCAGAAGCCGACAAGTACCTCGTTAGCAAAGAGGAGCTCATCGACGACATCACTGCACTGCTCGGAGGCCGAGTCGCAGAAGAAATTGTATTCGGCAGAGTCTGGACTGGAGCGAGCAATGACCTTCAAAGAGTCACCGCCATTGCACGTGCAATGGTAACCAAATATGGAATGAGTGAAAAGCTGGGAACCATGGCAATTGGAAACAGCCGAGATAATCCATTCCTCGGTCGAGACTACTACGAAGAACGCAACTACTCAGAATCAGTCGCCAAACAAATTGATGAAGAGGTTCACTCAATTGTTGAGCGAGCACACCAGCGAGCTACCGAAATCCTCACCACGCACAGAGAGCAGCTCGATGCAATCGTTCGAGCACTTCTGGAAAGAGAAACGCTTGACCGAGAAGAATTTCTCGCTGTACTTGGCGGAAATGAATTGCCTCCGTTGAAAATTGTGGAAGAATCAGTAGTAGAGGCAGAATCAGAAAAAACTGTTGAAACCTCCTCCACACCACAGGTAAATCCAACTAGGCTTGAACCTGGAACGGCATAAAATTTCTAAAAATCGTACATTGTTGCAAGAACTTGTGGCAATGTACGAAACAAACAGGGATATAATCCAACGAAGTCATAGCGACAATGGACATCGAAGCGATCTATCAGAGAGGTTTTCAGTTCCGATGCGACGGGAATTATTCCGAAGCAAGGGCTTGCCTTGAACAGGTGTTAGCAGCCGATCCTCGGCACGTAAACTCGCGCCACCAAATTTCACTGATTCAAGGATTTGAAGGTGATTTCGATGGTTCGCTCGCTTCTTTAGAATCCCTAGCTCGCGAATATCCGAATAACTTAGAAATTCGATATGACTTTGCAATGACTCAAATGATGCTGGGAATGTACGAAGAAGCATGCGGTCATCTCAAGTTCATTCTCTCAGTAGATCCCAACCACGCAAAGGCACTACAACAAGTTATTTATTGTTAAGCTTTTTGTTGTTAAGGTTGGGTTCCAAAACATCTGCGCTCCAGTTGATTAATCGGCTCTAGTGTTCTACCTATAGGGAACTCTAAATGGGGACTTTTTAGACTAGAGCTCACGAAGTTGTGAACCTCAATGTGACTACTAGAATCACAAAACTATTGTGACATATCAAACTATCGAGTCCCGAAAATCGTTAGCCCCTCTACTTTAAGACCCGCATTCAAGTCATGTTCTACAAGTCGGACTGACTTGATTCGCTTTGCAGAGAATCTTGTTTGAACAACCGATACTCCGTTTTCAGAACTACCAAAAAAGCTCAATCCCTTGTCGCCTTTAGCTCGCAAATGAGCACCGTAAAGTAATGGTGTTAAGCTAACTGACCCATCTTCAGACACGACTTCAAGAGTTGCTACTTTTGCTCCTTCGACGAGTTGTGAAAGCGTGCTTATGGCAATTGCAACCCCTCCTGCAGACTCACCCACCTTGAACTCAACTGTATCTGGTGCAGAAAAGTTTGATGACGCTAGGCCCGCTAGTTGAATACCTTCTAGCTTGCCAAATTGAAACCCACCCGCCGTAAATCGCTGCCCTGGTCCAAAAGTCATTCCAGCCTCTGGTTTCAAAGGTGAAGCTATGGGGTTATACATACGAGCGAAGACTTTGCGAGCATCATAAGGCAATTCAGCAACATTATCTTCTCGCCCACTCCACGCATAGTCTGCGGCTAAAACCATGGCAGTGAATTGATTTAGATTCTGAATCATTGATTCTTCGTTACTCTCATAGCCAGCCCACGTGGTCTGCAAAGTTCCCGCGTTTTCTAAAGAAGCAGCCAGATAGAAACTGCGTATGTTATCTGGCTGATACCAAGTCGTAGCAATTGGTCTAAACTCCTCATTTCTCCAAACCTGAAGGCTCTTCAAAAATGGGACGTGGCTAGATTCACTTTTATAATGCCAGTCCCCTATATAAGCTCCTTTCATAATGGCTTGACGTCTCTCCAGCGCATTCTGTGAATCGTCCCCAAGAGCGGCATCTACAGCTTCATTGGGGGCTAATCCCTTGTCGCCCCAGAGCATCATTTTCACATTATTGCGGATAGCAACTGAATTCAAAAACGGAACCTGTTCCTTCCACAGTTCAGTCACAAGTTTAGGATTAGATGGGTTAAATCCCCGCATATCCACTTCATCGAGTCCAAAATGAATCGTCTTTGGTTTGAGAACTGAAACCGCCTCATCCCATACTTTTCCAATCAACTCTTTTGCCTCTTTTTTTCTAGGATCAAGAGAGTAAGGC
>JAPLCS010000046.1:6909-7911 GCA_026392145.1 Fimbriimonadales bacterium
GCTCATCGCGATTATAAGCCAAATCTAAATTTGCACCTTTGGCAAAAAACCATTCCATATGCCCAAAACTCTGAATCAGTGGAATGGGCTCAACATTCTGACTTCGATACCAGTTAACCAGTTTAACTAAGTCTTCTTGCTTCATGGTCATGGAATCACTCACACCAGGAAGTGACTTCCATTCAGTTCTTTCGCACTGAAGTACGACTTTATTCATCCCTAAAGGTCTAAGGACATTGTTCCATAGCTTTTGCTGAAACGTCATCGCCTTTGGACCGACAAAAAGATGCACACCTCTAAAATCGGTTCGAGGCTCATCTTCAATCACGCCAGTGGGTAACACAACTTCACCATCACGAATGAAAGCAATCTGTGCTAAGCGATACATTCCGCTCTGCAAACCCGCTTCTTCTTGTCCGTATATCGAAATAGAGGAAGGAGTAACACTAATTCGGTAACCACCTTCAAGTTTCTGAAGTTTTGACATTCCGCCATCAAAGTCCACTCGTCCTTCAACAGAACCAGCGACTGGCATCTTGAATCGCTTATCAAGTTCGGACTTGAACAAATCAAAATACTTTGGACGTCCTGCCGGGAATCGCCACAAATTGGTAAGCCTCAAAGTCTTCTTCCAATCTAAGTCAGCTCGTTTAGGTTTGGGAATGAGTACTGGCAGAGTCTCATCCGGTAACTCAATCCTATTTGATTGCAAACTTATCACGCGACTAGGAAAACTTTTGCGTTCACTAACAGCTATATCGTATTCCAGCTTCAGAGAGCTTGAAACACCCTTTTTCATCTCAATGCCTAAAACGCCTTGCCACAGAATCGCTTCCTTTTCAGCCCAATCTTGGTTGTATCCACGAGCATCAAACGTAACCAATGGCAAACTGGAATTAACCGAAAATTTGGCAGCAGTCCCCATCAATTGAGTGAACTCGGAAGGCTTGCCAAGAGAACGGCTAAATAAATCACCTGTTAAAGGCTCACTGGAAAGACTTC
>JAPLCS010000072.1 GCA_026392145.1 Fimbriimonadales bacterium
GACCGAGGGAATGGGCTCACCGCTCCCTGCGAAACCATGACTTCAGAGCCGGTATACGCCATCTCAATTTGGAAATTTCGTACCTTTCGATCAACATAAAATCCTGACAAATATCCAGCATCGCTCCTGGCAACTCGGTTCCCTCGTCGAATTCGAACCCACGTTGTATTTTGCTCCTGAGATACCGATTGAATTTCGGTGGCGTAACCGCTAAAATCACTACCACCATTCACCAGCACAAAGCGTCGCTGAGTGAAATCGGTGCGGGAAATCGTCTGACCAAAGGAAACGCTGTTTCCCAATTCCCAACGTGCAACATCCTGATAGTTGTCGAAATCATAACAAGTTGGTCGGTCGTAAACTGGTCCCCAGCCAACCCAGCATGGAGTCCACAGGATTGTGGTGAAAGAGTAGGGCGAAGTCTGAATCGTGCCGAATGGAAGAGGCGTGTTTTGCACTTGGTTTACCTTGACCGAAAAATCCAAGTACGACCGATCGCATATAATCGCAACCCACGGAGAGGTGAGTGCTTGGGTCGAAATTTCACCTTTACCAGGAATAATTTCATTCACATATAACGTTGCCGAGGTCCCTAATTCTTTCAGCACATTGCGGATTGAGACTGAGTAGCCACCCGTATTTCGAGTACCGGCAAAGTAAAACACCACTCGGTCTTGTGAAAAATCCACTTTTGGCAATGGATTTTGGCTTTGGCACGAATTTCGCCAGATATTCTCAAGCACTCCAAGATCCCCTGCAATTAAAATCGAGGACCGGGCGATATTGGCATTCGTACCTGAAGCTAAACTCCGCCAACGAATCGTCTGTTGTGATGTACTAAACTGAGAGAACGCCAAACTAAAACAAGCGAGGAGAAATACAGCAATGGAAAAACGTGCAACCACCATTAGTACCCATTCTAACGTTTCTTCCCGTGCTCGGTTACTTGGCGGCGTGAAATTCCGCCGCAAATCGAAGCCCTCCAAAGGCTCCAAGTTGGAATTCATTGAAGGCATGCGCGCGGTTGCTGCTCTTTACGTCGTCATCGGTCACATATGTTCGATGATTGACACCCAGTTTCTCAGTGTTGGGAAAGCCGGCGTTGCCCCGTGGCTTCACGCTATCATGTCCCCGTTTTGGCACGGCCATCTTGCCGTAGCCGCTTTTATTGTGCTTTCTGGATTCAGTCTCCAATATGGGTTGTTTCATCGTGGAAATGGCAGAGTGTACGGGCTTGGTAAATTCTTCCTCCGTCGAGGTCTCAGAATCCTTCCCGCCTATTACGCTTGTTTAGCGTTTTCGCTGTGGGTTTGCAATAAGGTCACCATCCCCAATGGAGATGTCTTGCCGTTCAGCAATTACGTTCCCATTGATGATGCCGTCATCTGGAGTCACATCCTACTGGTGCATAACTGGAGCCAGGCATGGATGTACAAAATCAATGGCGTTCTCTGGTCGATTGGCATTGAAGCCCAACTCTATCTTATCTTCCCGTGGCTCATTTTGCTGATGCAGAAACGGTCACCCAGAGTCCTCTTTGTCACGGTGGCGATTCCCGCGCTATTGATTGCGGCAACGGTTCCTGGCGCCGCCAAACTCTATTCCTGGTTTGCGATCCTCTTTGCCGCAGGAATGATCTCGGCTCATTACTGCTTCCGGCCCGAC
>JAPLCS010000064.1 GCA_026392145.1 Fimbriimonadales bacterium
AACCTCTTGTCACGGCTTTCACTATAGACCTGCCAAACATAAGTGAGTTTGTCCCCATCGGGATCAGCAGCAAAAACCGAAGCGCTAAACGTATCCCCCTTGTTTATCACCTTGCCTCTCAGGCTAGTCTCAAAAGCAGTAATTCTAGGACACCTATTTTCGGGTTCTTTGCCCGTCCAAAATTTGGTTGCAACGTCTACTGCCTCGGTCCTCTCTCCGGAAGGCAAAAACATACCAAACCAGGTCGGGGTCTCTTCTTGCTTGTCTCCCCACAAGAAGGCAAAAGACCCCAAACACCACCCTGGCTGTCCATAAATCGTATTTTCGTACGCCGCTCGATACTGAGAAGCTTTCTCCGTGCTGGTCTGTTCAAAACCGGCTTTCCACTCAGTCTTAGGCAACTCCCAAGGACCATTGGGACCAAATTCTGTCACCGTATAAGGCTTTGTCCACCCCGCCTTCTTAAGTCGAACCGCCAAGTCTCGAACTCCCCCGTAGGAATTGATTCCAAGCACATCAATACTCGGAGCGTACTTAATAATGTTCTGAATCTTCGACTCATTAAAGTCAGCAATAACAGTCGATGTCGGATGATAAGGATCAACTTTCTTGGAATACTTGGCAATTTGTTCAATCGCCTGCCAGGTTTCTGGAATATCCTGTCCATTCTCCATTTCGTTTCCAAACGCCCACATGAGCAAAGCTGGATGATTTCTAAACGCTAATATGTCGTTTCGACACCTTTGAAATTGTTCTTCTACTTGAGCAACATTTTTGAAATCAAAATACTCCTTGTGCCCCAACCAAATTCCAAGTTGAATGGTAAGCCCACGCTGATTGGCTTCCTCTAACTCAATCCCAGCCCTTTCAGTGCCCCATGTTCGCATGCTATTGCCGCCGCTCCTCACAAGGTCATCCATTCTTCCTGTTCCTCCTACCCCTCGAATAAAGTAAGGTTTTCCGCCACGAACAAGTTGCCAACCTGAAGCACTCTTGATAACTTCAACTTTGACTGGAGTGTAAGACTGCTGAATAGAAGTGAGAGACGAGGGTTCTATTGGCATCGATTTTTCCAATTGGGAAGTAAGCCCCAGTAGCAAAGCAAAAGTCATCATGGTAATGCACCTCTCATTCAGCTCAAATTTGAAGTCACTCAAACTTGAAAGTTAGCGTTCATAGAATCTACACTATTATCTGCGAAACGTTTCGCTTCTGGGTCAAAAAACCTGTGAGTGCGGTACAACTAATACAGGCGGATGTCGCTCAACTCATGCCTACAACTATTCGAGATCTAGCCAAACAGCTTAATCTGTCCATTAGTACGGTCAGCTATGCGCTCAATGACGGTCCCCGCTCCGTGCCAGCGGAAGTCAAAGAAAAGGTGTTGAGGCTTGCAAAGGAACTAGATTATCGCCCCAATCGAATTGCGCGTTCAATGGTAACTGGGCGCACGTTCACCATCGGAGTAGTTCCTAGCGACCAATTCGAAAACTTCATTCTCAGTCCATTCATTCTGGACTGTATGAACGGAATCATCAATGAATGCGAGAAGCTCAACTATGATCTATTGCTTTTCACGAGATTTAGTGCGAATGAAGAACTCAAAGTCGCTGATTCTATCTCTGATGGTCGAGTAGACGGACTTATCTTCCTGGCTCCTCTTCTCGGCTCAAAACTCATTGAAATAGCTCATCGAAGAGGCGTTCCGTTGGTAATTACCCACAGCCACCACGGTGAGCAATGCGCCACCTACACCACCAACAATTTCGATACAGTTTCCATCGCTGTGAACCACCTTGTTTCACTCGGTCATAAAAAAATTGCCCACGTTTATGGTAAGCAAATTCTTGAGGATGGCATTGAACGTCGCAAAGCATTCGAAAAACTCGCAAAGGAGTTACAACTAACCTCCCCTCCCGAATGGCAAGTTCCTGGCTACTTCACCCGAGAAAGTGGTTATGAAGCTTCGCTCAATATTCTTAAAAGCGATAACATACCAACCGCTTTCTTTTGCAGTAACGACGAAATGGCAGTCGGTGTTTATCAAGCGGCTACTGAACTTGGATTCAAAATCCCCGAAGATATATCGATTGTCGGAGTTGACAATGGCACCTATGGTTCTTTCATGAATCCACAACTCACGACCGTGTCGGAGTTGATAATGGCACCTATGGTTCTTTCATGAATCCACAACTCACGACCGTAAGCCAAAACCTTTATGGCATTGCGGTTGAATCAGTGCGCCAACTCTCAAACTACATTGAAAATGGCAAAGAACCGACAAGCCGACAGTTCAAATCAGAATTAGTGGTTCGAGGTTCAACTGCCGCACTGGTTCAGTGAGATTCCATCGCGACCATTATCGACACCTTCAACACAAGTGTTGCCCAGCAATTTTTCGTTCATAATACAGTCATGAACGAGCGGCCAAGTTGGGATACCTATTTCATGGATATTGCCCACCTAGTTGCCACTCGTGCTACCTGTCCAAGAAGAAGCGTAGGAGCGGTTCTGGTTAAAGATCGCAGGATTCTCGCAACAGGTTATAACGGTGCCCCACGAGGAATCTCCCACTGTCCAGAGCATGGTCAAGAGACAGATTGGCCAGGTGGATGCCTGAAAGCGGGTCATTGTATCCGCGCACTTCACGCCGAACAAAACGCTCTACTTTCAGCGGCGATGAACGGAACACCGTGCGCAGGTGCAACCATTTACGTTACTTGTCAACCCTGCAACATGTGCGCAAAGATGATAATCAACGCAGGAATCGACAAAGTAATCTACGAAGGCGATTACCCAGATGAGTTCTCACTTGAGCTCTTCAGAGAAGCAGGAACTGAGTTGTATCGATATATTTCTCAAAACTTGGAGAGAGTCCAGTGACCAACACCGTTCTCTTAAAACTTCAAGATCCTGTTCTTGCCGCTCTTTTGGCTGGAGTAACAAGCCTTGTGCTCACTCCCTTCGTTCGTAAATTTGCCATTCAGAAAGGCGCAGTAGACGATCCGACGAGAGATGATCGACGAGTACACACCACTATTACTCCTCGCTGGGGCGGGCTCGCAATATACGGCGCCATCGTCGTTGGCATCCTCGGCATCCTGCTCATCAATCACCAGCCAATCAAAACCTATATCTGGGGAATACTCATCATGAGCGGCATCCTCGTTGTAGTTGGCGCGCTTGATGACCTGTACCAGTACAAAGCAAAAGTCCAAGCTATTATTCTGCTGCTTACCGGAGTAGGCGTTCAATTCATCTATTCAGACAAATTAAGCCGAGTGCAGATTGTAGGGTTTTCAATTCCGGGTACGAGCGAATATCTCAACTTAGGGATTGCCGCAATCCCCATCACGGCTTTTTATTTATTCGTGGTCACTAAAACAATGGATACCATCGACGGTATCGATGGTCTCACCGCAGGCATTGCCACAATCGCCGGAACTGCACTCACTCTCATCGCCATACTCCAAGGATATTCCAATGTTGCTGTATACGCGGCTGCGGTTGCGGGGGCCTCGCTTGGGTTCCTTAAGCACAACTATAACCCTGCCAAAATTTTCATGGGAACCGGTGGAGCGTACGTGCTAGGTTTCACCCTTGCCTGCCTAAGCGTTGTCGGAACCCTCAAGACAATCTTCATGCCGATGCTCATTTTTGGGCTTCCCATTTTTGACGCCATCGTCGTTATTTCTCGACGAATCCTCAGTGGCAACCCAATTACCCAGGCTGACAAGCGGCACTTACATCACGAGTTGTTGGGCCGAGGTCTTACACAGCGCCAAGCAGTCTGGGTGCTCTACACAGCAGCCGCATTACTTTGCGCCGCTGGACTACTTCTTGTTCGACTTTACGGTCCACGTCCATGACAATCATTCAAGCCACTATCTACGGTATTGTTCAGGGTCTCACAGAATTCCTGCCCGTCTCATCAACAGCCCACTTACGAGTGGTCCCAGCACTTCTACATTGGCAAGATCCTGGTTCAGCTTTTACGGCTGTCATCCAACTTGGGACCGTGTTCGCTGTCCTCATCTACTTTTGGAACGACCTCGCCTCCGCACTTAAAGGGTTCTTGCTTTCCATCAAAACAGGTGATAAAACCTCCCGTGAAGCTCAAACTGGATGGGCAGTTTTTTATGCAACTATCCCAATTTCAATATTCGGACTGGCACTTCATAAATTCATTGAAGGTCCCTTTCGATCGCTCTACGTAATAGGTTCGAGTCTCATCATCATGGGACTGGTCATGTACTTTGTTGAGAAAAAGTACGAAGGAACGCGCACCATCACAGAGGTAACCATCAAAGATGGAATCAAAGTTGGTCTCTGGCAATGCCTCAGTCTCATTCCAGGAATGAGCCGAAGCGGTAGCTCAATCACTGGCGCATTCTTTTCCGGTTTTGACAAGGCTGCGGCAACACGTTTATCTTTTCTCATGTCAGTCCCTGCCATCACACTTGCCGGAGTCTTTGAGGGAGTCAAGGAAATCAAACACATCAAGTCTGATGGAATGCTTACACCCACCATCATTGCGACAGCAGTCAGCTTTGTAGTTGGCTATGCGTGCATTCGGTGGCTTATTGGATATGTAACCAAAAACGGGCT
>JAPLCS010000014.1 GCA_026392145.1 Fimbriimonadales bacterium
AGTTTACTGAATTTGAAAATGACCGGCTACCCCAACGGTTTCATCAGCTAAAGCCGATCAAACCGTTGGGAAAGACTTGCTGAAACCGTAACCATTTGCGTCCTGCTTTCACAGTGGTATTGGTTGACCTTTGATCTCCCCGACAACAAATAAGTGTGAGCCACCAAATCCCCACCCTGCGATTCCACGCACCCAGGCCAATTCTATGCCCAAAAAGTTCAACTCCAGCCCCCGGGCAACATGGGCATCAGTGCCCATTAAATTCAAAAAATTCCGACCAGTTGAACCTAAGATGCCCAAAGTGCCCATGCAACAAAAGCACGGGCACTTTGGGCACTACTCAAAAAAGAAAGCCTAAAGTAAAGACCTTACAGAGCTCGGTTTAACATGAGGGCCAACTGAGCCTTCGGGCTAGCACCAACTTGCTTGTCAACTACCTTGCCGTCCTTAAAAACGAACAGAGCAGGAATGCTCATCACACCGTACTGACTCGCAATCTCAGCATGATCGTCCACGTCAACCTTATAAACCTTTGCCTTCCCAGCAAACTCTGCCGAAAGCTCCTCAAGCGCCGGTGCAATCGCCTTGCAAGGACCGCACCAAGTCGCCCAAAAGTCGACAAGTACAGGGACATCGGAGTTCAAAACTTTCTCGTTGAACTCAGCCGAGTTGCTGATGATCATATCTGCTGCCATGGTTGCTTTTCAGATTCTCCTACAAGAATCAATACGTACAAGGTTACCTTTACCGTGCGGATTCTTCCAAATTCCCCGGTTTTTCTCCCAAAAACCACGTCGCCCGAACTCACTACAAAAAGAGGAGGCACTTAATCGAAAAAAGATTGTTCGAACTGTCACCATTACCCCTCCGAATGCGTCTATAATTTTCGAGATTGGGCAAGAATCATTGCCGAATCACTCGGAGGCCAGAAAGTTTTGAAAAAAGGTTTTACATTTGGAATTGCAGCAGCCCTGTCTGTAGCAATGGTTTTGCCAGCAGTTGATGCAGTTGCACAAGCCAAAAAGACAACCAAGGCTCCAGCACCCGTAACCGGTGCTGAAAACAGCCTTGTCGGTATTAAGATTTACGACGACGCTCTGAAGGTACTTGCCGTGTTCGGCAACCCAGACACCATCAGCGCAGTATCCGTAGGTTCCACTTCCACCACCGGTGGTCAAGGCGGTCCTACCGGTGGCGGCCCCGGTGGCCCTCCAACCTCAGGTTTCGGTGGTCCTCCTCGAGGTGGCGCACCATCTGGCGGCGGTTCAGGCGCTCCTATGAAGCCATCCGCTGACATGCTAATCCCTGGCTCACTCTTCGATGGCACCGCAATGGGCGCTTTCCAAAAGGGCGGAATGGGCGGAGCTCAATCGCTCGACGAAAATGCAGGCTTGTCCGGCCCCGGTGGAGCACCTGGTAGAGGTGGCGCACCTGGTCCTGGTGGTCCAAGCGGCCCCGGTGGAGCAGGCGGATCCTCATCTGCAGAATCTGCTCAGTTCACCCGCTGGTCCTACACCAAAAATGGCACCAAGCTCGGATTCGTAATCGACAAGTTCAACCGAGTCGTACAAATCGAAGCAATCGGCTTGCAGAACAAGCAAGTGCAAACTAAGCGAGGCATCGGCTTCGGTTCCAGCTTTGCCGCAGTCATGAAGGCATACTCCCCTGCACAAGAGCCAGACGGCTACGACATCGCAGGCGACAACTTCACGATCCGGTACCTGACTCGAACTCGAGTAGCATTCCGATTCTCACAGCGGATCGACATAGTCGACCTAGTCTCGCAACGCGTTCGGCTCAAACGTTCTGGCAAGAACCAACTGGGGCTTTGTCCGTTTCACGACGACAAAAGCCCCAGTTTTTATGTCTCCTCCGATACCGGACGCTATAAATGCTTTTCCTGCGGAGAAACCGGAGACATCTTTACCTGGGTCATGAAGACCCAAGGCCTCGAATTTTTCGACGCTCTCAAACTGCTCGCCGACCAAGCCGGAGTCACTCTCGCCACCCGTTCACCTTCTGAGCGAGTCGATCGTAGCGAACGTGACAAGCAGTTGTCAGCCATGGAAATGGCACTCATCTTTTTCCGCAGCCAATTACCAAAACACACGGTTCCGACCTCCTACCTCGAAAAGCGCAAGCTCCCCGCCGACGTCATTGATCATTGGGAACTCGGCTTCGCGCCAGAAAACGGTGAGGCCCTCGTAGCAAACCTCAAAAAACAAAACGTTTCACTAGCACTTGCCAAGGAACTCTTCCTCACCGACACCGACTCCAACGGCGGATACTTTGACAAGTTCCGAAACCGCCTCATGTTCCCTATCCGGGACGAAAAAGGGGGACTCGTCGGCTTCGGCGGTCGAATTCTCGGC
>JAPLCS010000171.1 GCA_026392145.1 Fimbriimonadales bacterium
ATCTAATCTAATCTAATCTACACCTGGGACTTTGGGCCCAGCAATATTGCGTGCGATACAGGAGGTGGTTTACCTGCCACTTACAGTGTCAGATCCCGTTTTTCCAGGGAAACTTTCGCCTGCATGTGGGGTCATCTTGTCTTCGATGGCTGGTCCTCGGGAGGCAAGGTCAAAGAGCACATCTTCGCCACCGAGTGGATACTCTTTGCGGAGGGGGAAGCCTACCCAGTCATCCGGAAGGATGAATCTACTGCCTGGTGCGAGTTCATTGCCGCTGAATATGATTCCGTAGAGGTCGCCAATTTCTTTTTCGGGGTATTCGGCACCTGCATAGATGTGTTTCAGTGATGGAATTGACTCACCATCGTTTACGCCAGTTTTGACAAAGATTCTCTGGTACGAGGACATTGACAGCAGGTTGTATACGACTTCGAATCTCTCTTCGAGGTCCCTTGGGTGGGACCAAGTGCTGTAGTCAACGCCGACACACTCACTGAAGTAGGTGAACTCAGGTTGAAGTCGTTGCATCGCTTCGACGAGGTTTTCCTTTTTGACAATGTAATATTCTTCGCCAAACTTCTCGCTCTTAGCGTGAAGAAGGTCTCCAAGGAGCGTAGTGACGTCCACCATTTATGCTGCCTCCTGTTGAACGGATGATTCTGGAAGTTGTGTGGATTCGTCCCAGTCGGTTGCTCCAACATGGATGGCGTACGCATATCCGAGAATCCATGTTGCCATGTAGGTGAGGAATTCTATGAAGGTGAATTTTACGAATTCGAGTGGAGCATCTTTGTATGCGGTCATCCAGGACCAGAGGAACACTACTTCGATGTCGAAAAGAATAAAGAGAATTGCAACGAGATAGAATTTGATCGGAAATCGCTCGCGAGCGTCTCCGACGGGAGCCACACCACACTCATAGGGAGCATTCTTGTAGGCGGTGTTTCTTTTGGGACCGAGTATCCAACTGATAGTCGCAAAGACAACGCATAGGGTTGTTGCCAGTGCCATGATCGCCAAAATGCCTAAGTAGGGACCCATAAGTGTAAAGCTACCTTCCTCAAAGATACCAGAACTCCTTGTGATGGGGCGAGGATTTCTGGGTAGGGTTTTGTGCAGTGGAAAGCTGTTTGGTGGAAAGCTTTACAGGAGATAGCTTTAGAAGGGCTGGAAGTTGGTAAGGTTTGAAGTTCAATTTATGTTGTGTGGCAGTCTGGGCGCATGGCTGGTCATGCTGCTATCTATGCGGTTGGAGGATGAGACGTGTTTCACGGGATGATGAGATTTGAACTTTAGAAACTTTTTCTTCTCAGTTGAGTGCACCGAATTGTGGAATGAATCGGCTATCTTGTAATGAAAGCATGAGCCAAATTTCTTTACTAAATCGGATTGTGCAAGGGGTCGCCTTGACAAGGGGCGAGTCTGAGAGTCTGTTTTCGGAACTGTTGGAATCGGGTACCGATGCTCAGAAAGCGGCGTTTTTGACTGCGTATGCCGCCAAAGGGGTGACACCGGAAGAACTTGCTGGTTTTGTGGTGCAAATGCGTCGCCACGGTATTGCGGTCAAGTCCCCGGTCAGCAACCACATAGACACGTGTGGAACTGGCGGCGGAATCTCGAGCTTTAACATTTCAACCGCGGCGGCTTTGATTGCCGCGGCGGCTGGTGCGGTTGTTGCGAAGCATGGCAATCGCGCGGTAACGGGTCGGTGTGGCAGTGCGGACGTTTTGGAGTCGATTGGAGTTCCGCTTTGCGAAACGCCGGAAATTGCGGCGGAGCGATTGGAGAAATTGGGGTTTGCGTTTTTGTTTGCTCCCAAGTTCCATCCTGCTGCGGCGAAGTTTGGTCCGATTCGAAAGGAGTTACCATTCCGCACGGTTTTTAATTTGCTGGGCCCTTTGCTGAATCCTGCGAATGCAAAGCGTCAGATTATTGGGGTGTGGGAGCCGGCTTTGCTTGATCTTTTGGCGACGGCTCTGGTTCAACTTGAATCTGAATTCGCGATTGTGGTGCATGGTGAACCAGGCATGGACGAAATTTCGCCGATCAGTACCACTCGGGTGCGTGTGGTTAAGGATGGCGACTATAGGATTGAAGAGTGGTCACCTGCAACGTTTGGGGCGGAACCGGTCACGCTCGGTGCGGTGTTGGCAGGGCAAACACCAGCTGAAAATGGAGAAATGCTGATTGAATCGGTTACAGTTGCTGATTCAGACCGATGCCGCGCGGTGCTCCCCTCGGCTGCGGTTGCGGTTCGCCTCAGTGGGCTTGCCGATAGTTGGAAAGGTGCTTACGAGCTCGCGCATGAAACGGTTAAAAGTGGAAAGGGAGCTGAGAAGTTGGCTCAATTGAGGTCCGGCGATTGACCATCCTCGAGCGGATCTTTGCGACGAAGCGTGAGGAAATTCTCGAAGCGAAAAAGCTGGTTCCCGCCAATGAATTGAGGGGACGAATCACCCATGCTCCTTTAGGTTTTCGAAGGGCGCTTTTGGACTCTTCCACCAAACCGGCATTGATTGCTGAGATTAAGCGTGCCAGCCCATCCATGGGAGATATTTATGTTGGTGAATTTCGGCCGTCTGATATTGCTAAGCAGTATGAATCTGCAGGTGCGACTTGCCTTTCGGTATTGACTGACGTTGAGTATTTCAAGGGCTCTCCAGATTATTTGAAGCAGGTTCGTGAGGCGGTGAATTTGCCTTTGCTGCGGAAGGATTTTATGTGCGACGCTTATCAGCTTGATGAGGCGCTGGCGTGGGGGGCAGATTGTGTATTACTGATTGTTGCGGGCCTTGAGCGTGTTTTGCTCAAGGATTTGTACGCCGAGGCAAAGCAGCGTGGGTTAGATGTACTTGTCGAGGTTCATGATGAACTTGAGACCGAGGTAGCGATTGCACTTGGCGCGGACATGATCGGAATCAATAATCGTGATTTGAGAACGTTTACTACTGATCTCTCCACTACAAGCCGGTGCGTCAAGTTGATTCCTGAGGGTGTGCTGGTCGTTAGTGAAAGTGCGCTGGAGAGTGCCGACGATGTTCGTCAAGTTGCTGAAGCTGGGGCAGATGCCATATTGATAGGAACGGCTTTCTGTGGTGCCTCTGATATTCCGGCTAAGGTTCGCGAGGTGATGTCAATTTGACCCGGGTTAAGATTTGTGGACTGACCAATCGTGCGGATGTTGAATGGGCTATCGAATATGGAGCGGATGCGATTGGATTTGTTCACGAACCATCGAGTCCGCGTTGTATTGGCGAAACCGATTTGAGTTGGATTCAGAAGCTGCCGCCGGTTCCGATAAAAG
>JAPLCS010000228.1 GCA_026392145.1 Fimbriimonadales bacterium
AATCGAGGATAAGCTACCGGAACCCTATAGCTCCAATTCTTTGACCTCTCTGGAAACCTTTCTGTAAATCCCAAACCTTGAGATGGTACGGGCCAATCGAATCCACCGGCGGCAAAAGGCTTCTGTTCGTGAAGTGTCACCAAGGACATCCCACCAGAAGTTTGGGACAACTTCAACCACTCCTTTTCATCAAAAAACTGGGGTCCAAACACGAAGAGTGCGGGCTTTCCCTTAATTTGAATCCAATTGGGTCGAGTAAACCAAGCTTTCTTGAGAAACTCGGCTGTTTCACTGACAATTCTTCCTGTCTGGTCACTCTCAACCAATATTCCATTGATAGCGTTTTTCACGGTCTGATCTTCATACACAACGCTGTACTTAAGGCGAAACCGGTCACATGAATCGAAAAGTGCCATCGTTCGAGCGTGAATCACAGGATAATCATAATGCGACTGTGTCCCATACCAGTCAGCCAACACCCCATCAAATCCAGCCACCTTCATCCAGCCAACCTGCAATTCAATAACATCTGGATCGAGCGAGTCATACGCTCCAATAAGCGGTCGGTAATGAGAAGCAACCTTACCGCTCTCTTGTAATTCCTTCGTACTTTTATTCATCGCCCAATGAAAACCATAGCGATTTCCTGTGATTTCGAACCACGGCATGACATGGATGTACATCTTGGTACGTTCCACCACAGTACGTTCCACCACAGTACGTTCCAAGATAGTACGTTCGACTGAGACAGAACTCGCGACTCTTGGGACGCCCAACCATAGTGCGAGCAATGCAGAGATCATTCCGTGAAGTTCCTCAAGTTAAACAGACGTTAACCCACCGCGACAGGAATCGAAGTTAATCTCTTCTTTTCAACAGTGGCCTCTCGAACGATATCATTGTAAAGGTAATCGCGCTCAATCGGAATTCGATCCACTTCTTCAATCAACTTGATCATATTCGAGCGAGTGAGCACTTGAGACTTGTTGCCGAAATCGCCGTCATTATACGTAATCTCGTACTCGTGGACACATCCGTCTGCATCATCCGCACCGTACCACAGCGCCATCTGAGTCACTGGAGCTGTATTCATAATCCAGAAACTCTTAATATGTTCAAAGTTATCCAGCATCAGTCTGGTGACGGCAATACCTCGTAAATCCATATCTGCTGTCGGCTTGGCAATATGCTCAAGCTCAGTTTTCTCGGGGTGGAAACTCAACGGAGTCATTGTCAAGAAATGCCCTGTTTCGTCCTGCAACTCTCTTAACTGAATCAGGTGGTTTACACGCTCTTCCAAGGTTTCTATATGTCCGTAAAGCATGGTGGCATATTGCTTCAAACCCAATTTAGCAGCCGCGCGTGCAACATCTTTCCACTCTTCACCATTAAGTTTTTTGCCAAATAGCTCCTGATGAACTCTGTCCGAAAGAATTTCGATACCACCACCAGGCAAACTGTCCAAACCAGCTTCCATGAGGTCAGCCAAAGCTTGTTCCACAGTGCAGTTTCCTTGCCGAGCAATTTCAGTAATCTCAACCGCAGTAAAAGCCTTCACGTGTACTTCGGGACGTACTTCTTTTACTGTCCGAATGAGATCCATGTAGTAGGAGTACGGAAGTCTCGGATTGATTCCACCAACCATGTGGATTTCCGTCAAATCAACATCACGATGCCATCCTAGACGCTCACGCACCTGATCCATATTCATTTCATAAGGTGCGGGTCCGCCCTTCTTGGCATAGAATGAACAAAATTTACAGAACTTATTGCAGATGTTTGTGTAGTTAATATGCTGATTAGCAACAAAGTAAGTCTTCGCGCCGTGCCGACGCTCTCTTACAATATTGGCCATATATCCGACTGCCGTCAAGTTAGGAGTGGCATACAATCGCATACCATCTTCAAAACTGAGCCGCTCACCCAAATCAACCTTTCGGTAGATGTCCATCAGGTCAGTTCCAACAATCCTTTCAGGTGCAATCGGCATACTTGTTCCTACCTCTATTTTACCGTCCAAGTTTCACTAATTGTTGAAAACACAAATCAATACCAATCTAATCAACCTGAATAGACTCAACAAAGGAGGGAGAACGCTTTTCCAGAAAAGCTGTGATACCCTCAATCCCTTCCTCACTAGCTCGTGCTTTAGCGAGACGAGTCGCCGTCTCTTCTCTGCTCAAGGGTGAATCCAAAACTAAATCCTTTGCTCCTTTCACCGCATGTGGACCCGCAGTTAATATCCCTCTTATTTTCTTAGTGATGGCATTTTCGCGATCTCGAACAGAAACCACCTCATGAACCAAACCAATGTGAAATGCATGGGCAGCCCCAAACACTTCTCCTGTAGCAAACAGCGCTCTGGCATGCCCTTTACCTATCTTATCAATAACAAAAGGGGAAATTGTTGCAGGGATAAGTCCAAGTTTAACCTCAGAGAATGCATATTTTGAATCTTCAGTCACGATAGCAACATCACAACATGCCACAATGCCAGCGCCTCCTCCCATCGCTGCTCCGTGCACCGATGCAATAGTCACCGGCTTAGCATCGCGAATAGCTGCAAACATCTTCGCGATATTCATTGCATCACGGTAGTTCTCTTCTTCGGTGTAATGGGCCGCTCTCTTCATCCAATCCAAATCCCCACCGGCACAAAAGGTAGCTCCATTTCCTTCAAGCACTATCACTCGGATTGCATCAGAAACCGTAGAATACAAACTCGAAATCGCATCAATCAATTCTTCGTTGAGTGCATTTCTCACCTCAGGACGATTCAATTGCACGCGTAATACTGGCCCAGACTGTTCAACTTTCAACATACGTTCATCATACTATTTACGTGATCGAAACCAAGCAATACCGCATTAGCCGCTCACAACTCGCCTATTGGACCGCCTTTGAATACATCCGGCGATTCTGGCCTGCATTCATTTCGTTCCCGATTTCGGGCTTGATTCTTTACTTTTTCTTACCAGTTGCTCAAGTTCAGGCCCTTGCCGTCTTAATGATGCTTTGGCCCTTTTCCATTCCAGCCAGAGCTATTCTCATAACAGGAAAGGCAGCAAAGCGAGCACTCAAACCCAAAAAACTCATTTGTGAAGGTTCACACATCTACTTTCTTGTTGAACCTCATGATCTGAATTATCGATTCCATATCGATTCTGTTCGCGACGTAAAGGCAAGGGTGGAATATGTTGTGATTGAACTCTGGCGTCAACGACTTGAATATGTTCCTTACTCGGCATTCGAATCCCCCGAGGACATCCAAGCCTTCCGGAGATTTTGCGGAGTCATTCCAAATCCTGAGTCAACTCAATTGCCTGAAAGTGATGAGTCCTAAACTATTCCGCTTCTCAAGAGATCTTTGAGCATCAAAAGTCCCACCACTTTGCCATCAGAAACAACTGGCATTTCACCAATCTTAACTGGAAAATTCTGGAACACCTCAAGTGCATCAATAGCAAGCAAATCTGGTTCGATAGTGGCAGGAGACAACGTCATGTACTCCTTTGCCTCTGCTTCAATTCGAATGGGAGCGGTGAGCAAGTGCCTTCTCATGTCACCCTCTGTAACAAAACCAACCAGACCGTCCTGATCATCCAGAACACAGGCTGCTCCCACGCCAGCATTTGCAATCGCTTTCATGAC
>JAPLCS010000128.1:0-744 GCA_026392145.1 Fimbriimonadales bacterium
AACTCATCCTTCCCGAAATAGACCTAGGCAACTACCATGGGGTGCATCCCGCATCTGGGGCCTTAGACGTCGCTCCATTTGTCTTACTTCAGGGGGACACCAACCAACTCATCAAAGCAAATCGAACCTGGGCAAAATCCTTTTCCCAAAAGTTTCAGATTCCCATACACCTCTACGAACAATCCGCGTTCCCCGGCGACGAATACCGGCTACCTGCCCTACGAGGTCAAATCAAATCGATCATTCCGCCGTACTTTGCTGGCTCTATTTCCCATCCCCATTGGGGACAAACCATCACCGGAGTCAGAAACTTTCTGCTTGCCGCCAACATTAATTTGTCCACTCACAACCTCATTGAGTGCAAAAAAATTGCTCAAGCAATTAGGTCAAAACGCGAGAATAACGTAGATGGGTTCAAAGGTGTCCGCGCATTGGCATTTCCACTTCCCTCTCAAAGCCTTATTCAAATCAGCTTCAATCTCACGAATCCCGACGAATCATCATTCGATGAACTCTACGAAGTCGTCAGGTCCTTCGATTTACCCATCCACAGCACAGAACTCATCGGAGTCATTCGCTCCAAAGACTTACCCAACTCCAGTCACCTCAAAATTCATCCTGACCAAATAGTCAACTAGAAACTCTAGGTACCGAGGTCAGTGTGAATCAAAACACAAAAGCTTCTCAAGCACTCAGTGGTTCACCTTTGTGCAATCCATCAAACGTGCCAACGCCAGTAACAAG
>JAPLCS010000128.1:792-1866 GCA_026392145.1 Fimbriimonadales bacterium
CCAACGCCGGTAACAAGCGTTCATACTAAAAAGAGTCCATGGAATCACACAGAAACGAGTTTCAAATTGGCATATTGGGCGGCGGACAGCTAGCCAGAATGTCAATGATGGCGGCTCAACGAATGGGGCTCAAAGCCATATCTCTGGACGAGGACTCGCAATCACCAGCCGCACAAGTCGGTCCGTTTCAACTAGGTTCCATCCACAATCCCGAATCAATCGCTCAACTGATGGCGCGCTGTGAAAAAATCACTTTTGAAAATGAATTCATTCGTGGGTCAACAATCCGTGAGGCATGCCATCTGGCAAAGTTCAATCAAGCTGACGTAATTCCCGGAATAGAGTGCCTTGAGACGATTCAGGACAAACTCACCCAAAGACAAGCCTACGAGCGGGCCGGAGTTCCAAGTCCCAAAGCAGTTTCCGCCATGCGAGCGAGCGAACTCGGTTTCCCATGCGTACTCAAAGCACGCTACGGCGGCTACGATGGTAAAGGCACGATCTTCATCAACTCCCCAGAGGAATTCGAAGCACTCAAATCTCAGAAAGAACTATCAGACTGGTTAGCCGAAGAAAAAGTAAAGTTTGTCTCCGAACTGGCTGTCATGGTGGTATCCACCATTCCAATCACTCAAAGCCACGGCAGATTCCTGACCTTCCCTGCCATGGTGACCGAGCAAAAGAACTACGTCTGCGACCTCGTTTATCCTCCTTCTGATAAGAACATCCAAAAACGAGCCGAGGAAGTCGCAATCTCTGCAGTTAAAGCCGTCGGAGGAGTTGGACTCTTTGGAGTTGAACTTTTTCTAACGGAGTCAGGCGAAATTCTGGTCAACGAAATGGCGCCTCGCCCACACAACTCCGGTCACTACACCCTTGACTGGGGAGGAATATCACAATTCGAAGCCCACATGACTACCGTGGCAGGACTCATCTCCCACATAACGCACGGCAGTCCAACATGCATGGCAAACATCTTAGGGTGCGACGGTGCAAACGACTATCTGAGTGGACTTTCAAAGGTCATCAAGCACCATCCTGAAGCAAGAATGCAGTGGTAAGGCAAAGCAATCA
>JAPLCS010000275.1 GCA_026392145.1 Fimbriimonadales bacterium
GCAAAGTTCGAATTTGATTTACTGCAGTTCATTTCGCAGTACGACGGATTAACGGTGCGCCAAGTGTTTGAAGAGTTTGGAAAGCCACACGGCTACATCCGGGGCACCATCGTCAAATCTATGGACCGACTCTTGAAGAAAGGAATGCTAGAGCGGACCGAGGTCGAAGGAACCTACGTGTACCGATCAAAATTCGAAAGTGACAAAATGGAGCGGCGGCTGGTCGAATCATTCATCGAGCATCGGCTCGGCGGCAGCCTCCAGCCAATCGTCAACTTTCTCAGCGCAAAAGAAAACTTCACCGCCGAAGAAATCGCCCAAATACGATCTCTGGTTGAAAAGTTAGACTCCTAACCACTCTATCGAACACCATGTCGGGTTTTCATCTTTTGGAATATGTGGTCCGCGTTACCCTCTGCTTTGGCATCGGGTTGGTGCTCTCCACAGTGTTCAAACTCAATGTCATCGCCCGAAAGCGAATGTGGCTTGTCTGCTTTGTCACCCCGCTCCTCCTCCTTTTGCCCCTGCCCTCAGTGCGGTTAGCGGTTCTCGGGGAGGGAACCGCCGCACCGTCGCAATCTTTGCATTTATCGCCATCTTCGCAACTGCAACCAACAGTGTACGAGCAACTCCCGAGCTTTTCCTCGGCGTCACCGACCTATATCGACGCGCCGGTTGTCCCGCTCATCGGCTGGCTCCTGTTGTCACTCACCCTTGCGGGTTGGACCCTATTAGCGCTCCGCATCATCCGCACTCAAAAAATTGTCCGCGAATCTGAACAAATTGCCGACGAATCACTCCTCGACCTGCTGTACGAACTCGCCGCCAAGCACAGCATCCACGAATTCCCGCCGCTCGTCAGGTCAGACCAAATTTCCAGCCCCTGTATCTGGGGCGTATCTCAGCCAGTCATCCTCATCCCCGCGGAACTCAAACCATCAAAGTCAGATTGGTCGCTCATTTTGGAACACGAACTATTGCATCTCAAACACCGCGACCCGCTGGTGCTGCTGTCCACCGCCATCGTGAACTATGGTCTGTGGTGGAACCCGCTGGTAGCGGTTGCCTTCCGCGATTTGCACCTCGCCCAAGAACAAGCCGTCGATCAAGCCATGAAGCACCTTCCTGGCTACGCTTCGATAATCGCACGTGGAGCCCAAGAATCCTCCGACGAGAAGCGACCCACCCGCCCCGCACTCCTGGTGTTTGAATTTCCTAGAATCGGATCTTTCAAGCTCTCCAACCTCAATCTCAAAGCATTGCAGGTCGGCTTGTTAACAGGCGAAACAGAAGGTGGTGGGGAACTCAAGTCTCGACTGCAATCTCTGCAATCAGCAAGAACTCAGCGAGGATTTACCGGTCTGCAAGTGATTGGAATGTTGACCGGAATGGCGGCCATCGTTCCAACCTTGCTACCCCTCAAAGTAGTGACTAAACCAGCCATGAATCCATCTGTCATCGGTTTGGCAGAAACGGTCTATGTCGCCGAAGTGAAAGAGACGTCCGTACTGATGAGAGTCGGACTCCATGGCGAACAACCCACGCAAATGCCCCCGCTTTTCACCAAGGTCAGTGCACCAAGTGTCTCGCCCGATGGCACCTGGCTAGCCTACACTCGCAAGGAATCCGATGAAGAAGACATCTACATCGCCAAAGTGGACGGAAGCGAGGAACGTAAATTGGTGGGAACGGTAGCGAGAGATATTCAGCACCGCTGGAGACCCGATGGCAAACTGCTCGTGTTTTCTACACTGGTCACGGGCTCGTGGGAAATTGCTGCGGTCGAATGCTCAACTGGTCGATGGTGGATGGTCACCAACGACGGCAAAAAGAACCTTGAAGCAGCATTTCATCCCAACGGCAAACGAATCGTGTTCAGTTCCCGCCGAAATGGCTATCAAAAGCTGTGGTCAATGAACCTGGATGGTACCGGACTGACCCAACTTACCTTTGGTCACTGGGAAGATACCCACGGTCGATTTAACCAAGATGGCAGCCTGCTTGCCTACGCCGCCAACCGCCGAGCCAAGTTTGAATCCACGGTACTGAACCTCAAGACAGGAGAAGCGCGCACATTGGCTCAACTCCATCAGCTTGAATCAGGGGAAGTCGAATTTGCACCCGACGGGTCGCTCCTCATGACTTCACAAGACGGAATCAAACCGAGCATCGTTCGGGTTGATCTTAAAACTGGTGAACGACATTCACTTACCTCCGTCGCTCCGAGCATCTGGCCGGCCTGCCGCTAACGCCTTGTATAGGAGAAAGCCCCTCACCAAAAGGTGAGAGGCTTCAATTGATAAGAGAACCAATTTACGTAGAACCAGGTTAGGTAGGATCAGGTTAAGGAGTGTGAGTCGGGATCCCTTGCATCCACGGTTCACGTTTTCGCCACTTCACCCACGCCTTGACTATCTGATGCTTGGTGGGCAAATTCAGCTCCCTGGCAATTCCTAGAACCGCCATGGTTTTAATCACCACATAGCTCGGGTCAAATTGCCAGCCAAACACACCGTGTCGCGCCCAAAGCTCCGACTTGTGGTGAGTATTGTGTCCACCTTCACCAAGAGCAAGAATCTCCACAACTGCATTATTCCGCGCGTTGTCGGGCGTTTCGAACGGCTTCTCACCCCAGAGGTGGCAAACAGAGTTCACGCAGAAAGTCGCCCAGTTCATGTACCAAAGTCGGAACAGGGTTTCATAGGCAGAAATCCCACCCAAATAGTAAGGCACCAGGAACGAAGCTGCAAGGATAGTCAAGTACACCAGCGGATGACTGATGAAGGTTGCTACGGGGTCTTTTTCAATTGCAATCAGATTGTTGACCAAGTGAGCCCATCGCTTTTTGATGAGAGTCTCGGTAGATGCAACAATTTCTCCCTGAGCGTTTCGAACTTCCCAATGATCCTTGTCTTCCGGTCGATATTGAAACGTTTCGACTGCAGGTGGGTGAGCCAACAAATGCTCCTTCCACTGATCAATGCTCAAACCCTTAGGGCGTCGCAGGCTAGGCTCACGAAAAGCCCACATGACAAAAGAGTGCATAAACCCTTGGAACTGCTCGTAAAAGATTGCTCGCGTTGATTCTTCAAAAACGTACGGACTGTGCACATCTGCCGACGTGTCTCCAAACGCATGGTGCTTGCTGTGCTTCTTCATCCACTCGCTTGCTGGTCCTTGCATTGCACAACTTCCCATACCTAGCAGGATGCCACGCACAATAGGATGCACCTTAAAGCTTGGGTGAGTTCCGCATCGGTGGTATCCAATCGTAATTCCAAATCCAGCAACTACCCAACCCATGACAAACCAAACAAAGTGGTGAGTATGAATCCTGTACATTCCAATGAAGAAGGGCAAGAGAAGAATGAAATAACCTAATCGGTAGGTAGAACGCAGAATCCGACGAAGAATGGCTTTCCGCACTAGTTTAGGGTGCTTTGCTTTTAGCTTCTCCGCTCGTTGCAATATCTCGCCGTACGGTGCAACCCAAGGATAGCGACGGAAAATTGGTCGAATAAACTTAATATGCACGCCGACTAAAACTACTAGGTAGGCTAGCCAGGC
>JAPLCS010000068.1 GCA_026392145.1 Fimbriimonadales bacterium
TGTGGCTGACCCTGTCCAGATGAGACATCCGGCGGTCCAAAGTGTTTTAACAAGCGATTCACTAAGTTCGTGTGATTCTTCGAGAGCTTTTACAAGGTCGCCTTCTGTTTTATGCAGTTTTTGGGTTTTTCTAAGAACTTCGTGCGATAGTTCCCAAGTGCGTCGACCGCTACGCCAGGTGATAAGCCCAGTGACGATTCCAATGAGTAGTGAGAACAGCAGGGAAGAAGTTAATCCGTTTAAGAGTGCGACCCGAAGTGGTTCGGTGTCCTTCATGAATTCGGAGTACTTCATATCAGTGGTGACCACAGCGACAATTTTGCCGGATTCATTCGGGATGGGGAAGAAGGCACTGACGAAAGTGCCTCTTTCAGTTTCGATTGGTGTTGAATCGAAGGTTGGCTTCTTTGTTCTAAATGCTTCTTTGAGTTTGTCGCTCGCCTTTTCGTAGGTATCTCCGATTTTCGGTCCATACACTTTTTCGCCTTGAATCATTTCATAGGGCATGGCTGAGTCGGCAATGAAGGTTATTCTGCCGTTCCCCCATCGGAAAATCGAGGCGTAGCGTACATCTTGGTCAGATTTTAGAACCTGCCGAATATTTTTGATGACCCTTTTGAACGCTGGTGAATTGGCATCATCCTTTGCGGTGAGCTCAGACAAATCACTCAACTCGGTATTCTTGGCGATCATCGACCCGCTGGACTTCAGGTGATCAAATCGAACTTCAGAAAGACGTTGAGTGGACTGTCGGTAGACAATGAAACTGGCAAAAGCTGCACAGAGAAAGGCTAAGATGAAGGCAGACGCAGAGGCACGTAAGATCGGATTTTCGATCTTGCCTCCGTCCCCACGGTTCGGTTCGGTTTTTCCAACGGAAGGATTGTCCTTCCGGGAAAACTTAAGTCCCTTCATTAGCCCAGAATTTGGGACGTTACGTATACGGCTCCCGTCTATGTGATTCCACTTTTGGGCAGGAATCTCACATAGAATCTAAGTTTTCGAAGTTAAGAAATAACCCTGCAAAAATACAGGTTTTCTGCCAATAAGACCAAAGAGGGTGGAGTTTGCCCTCTTGAGCCATGCAGTTCTTTTCGAAGTTGATGAAACACACCGATGTCATGTTGGGCATTGGTCTTTTGCTCGTGGTATCGATGCTTATTTTGCCTCTGCCGCACTGGGCTGTCGATTTGGGGCTTGTTTTGGCGATTGCCGGTTCGGTTATGATTCTGTTGACCTCGGTCAATATCACTGATCCGCTTCAATTTAGCGTTTTTCCTAGCCTTTTGGTTGTTTCCACTTTGTTCAGGCTGGCGCTCTCTATTGCCGCGACCAAGCTTATTTTGGGAACAGGACAAGCGGGGCACGTTATTGAGACCTTCGGTAACTTTGTCATGGGTGGGGATTTTGTTGTTGGCTTTGTTGCCTTCTTAATCCTTGTTATTGTTCAGTTTGTTGTTATCACAAATGGTGCTGGACGAGTTTCGGAAGTTGTCGCTAGGTTTACCTTGGATGCAATGCCAGGTAAGCAAATGGCCATTGATGCTGACTTAGCTGCGGGAATGATTGATGAGGAAACGGCTAAGGACCGACGACTAAAAGTTAAGCAAGAAGCGGACTTTTATGGGGCAATGGATGGTGCTTCGAAGTTTGTTAAGGGCGATGCCGTTGCTTCTATCTTAATTATTGTTATTAACATTATTGGTGGATTTGCGGTGGGGCTTTTTAAGGGTCAAAGCGATCCTATGACCATTCTAAAGACCTATGCTCTTTTGTCCGTTGGTGAAGGTTTAACCTCTCAAATGCCGGCGCTCTTGATTTCTTCGGCGAGTGGTTTACTTGTTACTCGAGCGGGACAAGATCGTTCGATGGCCGGTCAGGTTGCGACACAGTTTTTTAATCAGCCGAAGGCGATTGGAGTTGCGTCGGTTGCGATTGCCTTATTCGGGTTCATTCCTGGATTTCCCGCTACATTGTTCATGGGAGCTGGCGCTCTCATGTTCTTGCTTTATCGATTTTTGACCGCGAATCCTAACTTTTCAAAGGTGTTTGATCCGCCGAAAGAGGCTCCGAAGCGGGCCGAAGAACCACCTGCTCCTACTGGACCAGAAGCGGTTCTCCCTCTGTTGGCTGTGGACCCTATTGAGATTGAGATTGGCTACGGATTGACCAAACTTGCGGATGTGAAAGTGGGTGGTGATATGAGCGAGCGGATTGCTTCGACGAGAAAGCAAATTGCCTCTGAACTCGGATTTATTATGCCTACGGTTCGGATTCGTGACTCCATTCAACTGAGTAATTCTGAGTATGTTTTGAAGATTCGTGGAGAGGAAGTCGGTGCTTCTGAAGTTATGCCTGATTTGTTCCTTGCGGTGAATCCGGGTTCTGCGATTGAATCTATCCCAGGTGTGCCGACTAAAGACCCTGTCTTTGGACTGGATGCGTTGTGGATTGAGAGCGATCAGCGTGAACTTGCGGAAAGAGTTGGCTATACCGTTATTGAACCAAGTGCGGTTATTACGACTCATTTGGCGGAACTGGTTAAGACTCACGCTCCTGAGTTGATTAGTCGACAGGATGTTCAGGTGCTTATTGAGGAAGCTAGGAAGTTGAATGCCGCGGCGGTTGGCGAATTGATTCCGGAAATTCTTGGAGTGAGCGATGTCCAAAAGGTTCTTCAGCACCTCTTGCGGGAGCGAATTCCTATTCGAGATATGGTCACCATTATTGAAACCTTGGCTGACTTTGCACCGAAAACCAAGGATGTTGAGCAACTTGGCGAAATCGTGCGATCAGCAATTTCCCGAACGATTACCCGACAGTATCTTGATCCGGAAAATAAGTTGTGCTGTTTGACACTGGATCCTGCACTTGAGCGAAAGTTGGCGGATAAGGTGAATGTCACTTCGATGGGCAATGCTCTCGTCTTAGATTCCATTTTGCAGGCGGAATTGGTCCAGAGTTTGAAGAGTGAATATGAGCGAGCTACGATGATGGGTCATCAACCGGTACTTCTTTGTGGTTCCCAAGTGAGGCTTCCGATTAGAAGGTTCCTTGACCGTCACTTGCCGAATTTGGCAGTGCTTGCTTACAGTGAAATATCTTCTAAGGCCGATGTTGAATTTGTTGGGCAGATTGCAGCTTAAAGTCAGTTAACGGCTTATTCAAGATCTTGTGGACTACTTGCCCGGCAGATTTGGTTAAGGCTCAGACTTCTCGCTTTTGATTCGGTGAGGGTGCGTTCGTCGAAGGGGAATCTGCTTTGAATTTCAGTTGCGATGTGTCGCATTACGATGCCGGATTTCCTTTGCCTGTCGAGCGCGATTAATTGGAATGGTTTTTTGTTTCTGAGTGCATCGAAGATGCCGTTTAGCCAATCTTCACCAGCTTTGGCGAGGGATTCTTCTAATTCTTCCTCTGTGAGCGATGGGCGGTAGGATTGTAGGAAAAGTGCGCCGAGACTTAGCACTTCTTTTTCGAAAAAAAGGTTCGAAAGGGTTGTTGGAAAGGCTACTTTTTGACTGTAACCAGCGAGTCGCGCCATTCCCTGTAAGCGGAGGGAGTAGGTGAATACTTTTCTTGGAGTGCCGAAACGGAAGTTTAGGTTTGGGCAAGGAATTCGCACACCTGCACCCCAGGGCCATAAGCAGTTCAGCAGGGGCTTGCCTTCGTCTTGTCGGCGTTTATTGAAATCTAAGTCGGTGAGGATGTTGATGGAGTCATCGATAAGCCTTCGTAGTTCGATTTCACCATCTCCTTGGGGAAGTGATGTTTGGTAACTCATTGACTCAGCTGGAGGAGTTAGTAGTTGCTGTCCGAGTTTTTCCCACACCAGAGCGAATTGATTATTGTGGGAGACGATGGTGAGAAGTTTGGTATTCAGTTGAGTGAGAATTGACTTGATTTCAGTTGCTTCGTTTGGTTGGAGAAGGTGGCTTGCAGGCGCAATCAATCCCTCTGAAAATGACATGAGAGAGAGGCAGTAATGAGTTGATTTTTCGGGAGGATCAAAACCCATTCCAGCTACTGCGAGCACTCCGGGGCTGGCTTGGACCTCGAATGGGTGGTATCCGAGTAGTGCTGATTCGAAGAGATCACCGGTTTCCGTGTGTACTGTGCTGACTTCTCCGATTTCTGCGAGGGAACGGAATTGCGGAATGGATTCAATTACTGAATTTCCCGGCTCTCTTAATGCGCCATCAAAGACGAAAGTCGTGATCATGAGATATCAAAGTATGTGCCAACCGTTTGTCTGATGACCTTTACCATTTGAGAAGCGCAGGTGCTTTCTTGTGGAGGTTTAGTCCTCTGACAGGAGAACACCCTGCCCTCTGAGAACGGTTGCCATTTCTCCCAATTTTGAAGGTTGCTTGCCTTCGGAGGTGAGTAAAGATTCGGGAATAGGAATGGGATATTTGCCCGTGAAGCAGGCGGTGCAGAACCCCTTTGTCTGATTATGCACAGCGAGTTGAGCACCTTCGACGCTTAGATAGCCCAATGAAGTTGCACCAATGTGTTCTTGGAGTTCCTTGAGAGTCTTTACTGCGGCAATCAGCTCTTTTCTTGATGCCATATCGATGCCGTAGAAACATGGGTGCATGATGGGTGGGGCGGTGATGCGTACATGAACTTCGGTTGCACCAGATTCGAACATCATTTTAACAAGTTGCTTGGTTGTGGTGCCTCGGACGATTGAGTCGTCTACGAGCACAATTCTTTTGCCCTTTAGGTGATCTGTCAGCGGGGTTAGCTTCATTCTGACTCCGAGCTCTCGCATGCGTTGATCGGGTTGGATGAAGGTTCGATGGATGTATCGGCTCTTCATCATGCCTTCTCGGAAGGGAATACCACTTGCCTTGCTGAACCCGAGCGCTGCTGGTGTACCGCTGTCTGGAACTGGCACGACAATGTCTGCCTCGACTGGATGTTCGATTGCCAATCTCTCGCCCATTCGGAGTCGTGCACCGTAGAGCCCGGTACCAAACATTTCTGAGTCGGGCCGGGCGAAGTAGATCATTTCGAAAAGGCACATTGATTCGCCGGGGCTTTCGATCCCTTCGGCTAATCTCATCCCGTTTTTGTCGATGATGACAATTTGTCCTGGTTTGATGTGGATTTCAGGAGTCGCTCCCACAGGCCCGAATGCACAGGTTTCGCTGGCGATCATGTACCCGTTCTCTCCGATTTTTCCAGCAACTAACGGGCGGATGCCGTTGGGGTCACGGAATCCGATTATTTGGCTGGGCGTCAGAACGG
>JAPLCS010000169.1 GCA_026392145.1 Fimbriimonadales bacterium
AACGCGGTGACCATCAACAGCAGAGCGCCCAAGTCTTGCTTCAATCGGTGCGACATCGTCAACTGAGACGACCCAACTCGCAGTTCCATACTTAATCCGCTTCGTAACCGAACCATCAGTGGTGACTTTTATCAAGTCCGCACTCTCACCAGGCTTAGCTCCAGCTTTCTTGACCGGTTTGATAACGACATTGTTGTCAACAAACTCAGCAACATAATTTCCGTCCGGAGATTCAGCTGAAGTAAATTGCCTGCCCCGAGAAGGAGTCCCCCTTCCTCTACCTCTGGCACCGCTCGCCGAGGTCACTTCCTCACTGGCAACAAATTCTTCCCGATTGGGATTGAACGTTCTCTTGTCCGATAAAACGAGATTGTTCTTTTCGCTCCAGCCACTGACTCGCAAGTTCGACAAGGCGTTCGTCTTTTCGCGAATGACGGTCTGTGCCGTTTGCCACTCAGCATATTTCGGGTGCTTAGGAAGTTGATCCTGACCTAGTGCCAAGGGAAGAATCCCAACAAACACAAAAATTCCCCCAATCATTCGAAAATTCATGAGGGAATTTTATCTTCTTTTAGCCTAGCTTAGTTCAATTATTTGCCCTTAAGAAGCACTTCAATTGCCTTTTCGAGTTGCGGGTCTTCTCCAGCAAGAAACTGCTCAACAGAAATCTTCACATCAAAGTCAGGTTTAACACCATCATTTTCCATGCTTCTTCCGTCAACTCGCCAGACTCCTGTACTCGGCATTCTCGCTCCGGTGCCATCAACCAAAGGAAGACCGTAAGTGTAAATAACATAACCAGAGGTCGGTCGCCCGACCAACTTAGCGAGTTTCCGAGTTCGCATCGCTTCAGGGAACATTTCCGCATTGGAGAAGCTAGTTTCATCCATCATCACGACAATCGGCATATCAAGTACCTGCCCAGGACCAGAGAACACCGACTCATCTCGTGGAATGTAGTTCATATTCTGCTTCCGTTCGAGAATGTCGATTATTCGGTCTGCAGTATTACCTCCACCGTTTCCTCGAACGTCAATAATCAGCCCCTTCTTACCTTTAGCGTATTGCCAAACTTGCTGATTAAATCGGTCAAGCGAACCTCCGTCCATACCCGCAATGTGCACATAAGTAAGTTGCTGATTCGACTTCGCTTCAACCATCTTCCGGTTTTGCTCCAATCGATTTCCGCTTACAATGCCAGCATATTCGCCCTGGGTAATCGCTCGATACTTAACGTCTCGGCTCTTGCCATCAGTGCCTTTCACCGAAAGAGTTACTTCCCGTCCGACCTGATCGTTCAAAACGTCTCGGTACAGAGATTCATTCAATGAAACATCCTTACCATTAACTTTAGTAACAATCTCACCCGGATTCAGCTTAGATTTTGCATAGCTACCCGGAGTCCGTTTGGGAACTTCCTTAATCTTGATGCCCGGTCCTGAATAGGAGTAATCGAAGCTAAATCCAAGATGACTTGAACTTTGCGACCGATTTCCTCCCGGCCCAGGACTCACCTCAGAGTGCGATGCCTCAAGTTCGCCAACCATCATAAACAGAATCGTTGACATTTCACTTCGATGGCTCACCGAAGGCAAGAACTTTCGATACTTCTCACCAAGTGCCTTCCAATCTCGACCGTGGAAGTTAGGATCGTAAAAGCCGTTGTTAAAGCCTCTCCAGAATTGAGCAAAAGCAGCCTGCCGTGTCTTGGTGAGGTCTCTCACATAATCGGCGCGGAAAGATATCGGCGTCATCGGATAACCAGGTGCCTTCAAATTAACCAAAGCAACACGGCCGCCTTGCACCACAACCATCGTCTTCTGATCCTCAGTCAGCGACCAAGCACCAGGCCCTGTCACTCGTCGAACATTCTCACCGTTGTAGTCCGCCTTAAAAACCCCGTCTCCACTGCTGAAGTAGAACGTTCCATCCTCTCGATCAAACTCAATTCCAGCACCGTTGAAGTTCGCAATGCGTCGAATTCGTGTCTCAATATCATCAAAGTTAATCGAGACCTTAACCGCTTCCTTGGGCTTCTCAAACTTCATGACAATTTCATTAGGTCGAGTATCTTCAGGATTCAAAGGAATAACAAAAAGTCCGCCCGAACGAGTGAAGTAAATGTACTTACCATCAGGGGAGAACACCGGATTGTGGTGATCAGCATTGATTTGCGTCAGGTTCGTTTTCTTACCCGTACTGGTGTCTGCAACAAAAACGTTGTTGCCCGCATCCCAGTAGTAATATCCACTTCCATCGAGAACTTCTACAAACGTAACAAACTTGCCATCAGGCGAGAAGTTGTACTCCAATGAAGCTCGGCCAGGTCGTGAAAAGACAATAGAAGCAGGTTGGCTACCATCGACAGGAACTTTGTAAATTCCACCCTTGGCTCCAAACTGCTGATAAGCGACAAACTTGCGATCAGGAGTGAACTGTAAGTTCGTTACCTGTGCATCCTCAGTAGAAACGGCTTGAATTTTCTTCGATTCAAGTTCCAGCCGATACAGCCTCTCCGACCCGTCCCGATCGCTGATAAAGAACACACTCTTCCCATCAGGGGCATAAAGCGGTTCATCGTCAATTCCCGCCCAATCAGTCCACTGAGTCGCATCGTCTTTGTTCGGTCCCTCACCCTTCTTCACGGGCACCGACCAGATTTCATTCATCGCTGAGAAAACCACGGTGGTTCCATCTGGGCTCAAAGTAGCGTTGGAAATACCCTCGGTGAGCACCATTCTCTCTTCAGTAGTAATCTTTTCGTCAAGATTGGCAGTGATTTCAATCTTCTTAGCCTCCTTACCAGGCTCCAACGTGTACACATCTCCATCACGCTCAAAGGCCAAAACATTCGCATTCTTAGCAGCCGTAAGGAATCGAACTCCATCACCAGCAAACTTAGTCAACGGCTTGGCGTTGCCCCTCAAATCGATGGAATAAACGTTTGGAGTACCCGCAGAAGTAAAGTTGATTCGACCGATGTTCTGACCCAACTTGCTACTACTTGGTACGAATTCTCTCATCGTGACCGCATAAATTCCGTTCTTATTAACCTGTGGCCACAAATGCTGGAAGCCATTATCTTCCAATACCGTTCTTGAGCCCGACTTGACATCAAATACCCAAAGCTGTGAGGCACCAGAACCTTGATACCGAGCTCGTTGCCAAGGAAAACCCATGCGCGTATACAGCACCTTGTCGCCTTCTGGAAACGCCTGCGGATCACCAATAGTCATTTGGTCAAGAAAATGCTCATTGATCGCACCCGTCTTCACATTCACGCTATAAACGCCACGATAAGCGTCATCCAATCTCCTCACCATAAGAATGGATTGGCCATCCGCCGACCACCCGGAAGGAATATCAGAACCAGTAAAGTAGGTAACCCGCTTCGGGCGACCACCGTCCGCATCAACGACAAATACATCGTTGTTTCCGTACCGATCGCTCGCAAACGCAATCTGCTTCCCATCTGGACTCCAAACGGGTCGATCATCCATCTCAACGTTGTCAGTAAGAGGCACCGCCTTACCACCATTTGCGGAAGTCACCCAAATGTCTCCCTGATAAGTAAAAGCCAATCGGGTCCCATCAGGGCTCAAAGCAAGCCAGCGAGCCCCAACAACAGAATCGGCGAAACTGGTTGCCACAAAAATAAGCGCAAAAGCCCCAACCATAAATGATTTCGATGGAATTTGAATCCCTTTCATACGATATGTTAACGTTACCGACTTTTAGGTTGACTTCGTCTACTTTGCCAAGTATATTGTTGATGAATCGTGAAGGATTTACTGTCGTGGTAAATCTGAAACAAGGGGAAAGTCCGGTGAAAGTCCGGCGCTGTGCCGCAACGGTCAAGACAAGATGTCTGAGCCCGAATGCCCTCTTCACGGAAAGTGACGCTGTCGCCAACGAGCATTGGTCCGAAGCTAGAGAGGGAATCACCTCTCGGTTTCATGTACTTCTCCGACGATAGCCTCAAAACGAGGCGAAATGAAACACAACCGAACTAGAAAACACCATCGCAATGGCTTTACGCTCATCGAACTTCTTGTCGTAATCGCAATAATTGCCATCCTTGCCGCCATCCTCTTCCCCGTTTTTGCCCAAGCAAAGGAAGCCGCCAAGAAAACCCAATCACTCTCCAACCTCAAACAAATTGGACTCGCCTGGACCATGTATGTCGCCGATAACGACGACACCCTCATGCGCGTTCGAACCTCCGGACCAAACTCTAAAACAATCTACTGGTGGGGGAGTTTTGATGGAGTCAAACTGCAGGAAGAAGAAGGATTACTCTTCACCTATACACGAGGCAAAGGTATC
>JAPLCS010000342.1 GCA_026392145.1 Fimbriimonadales bacterium
GGCTCTGGACCTTGCTTGAATGCAAAGTTGGTAATGAATCCGGTGTCTAGACCTCCGGATCGTCCGCCAGGAATTCTTTCTGTGACCGTACCAGAGGAACTGGTAACTGTGTAGTATCTCCAAGTGTCCGTCCAACCGAATACCCAGACGTCTCCGCCTCGGTCAACGTAAGGAGCAAATACACCGTCATCCAAAATCCCTCCAACTTGAGTTGACCGAACAATACTAGTTGCATCAGGATTGACAATCATCAAGAAGCCATCTTGAGTAGCCGCTTCAGGATTATCCGGGTAACCAGTATTAGCCGTACCATAGGTTGAACGGATTGGATTTACTAGAGGGATACTTCCCACACCACCGGTGCTACCTGGCTCAATAGGATCTGGCGGAGGGTTATTCACACCTCGTCCTTGTGAAAGAGTTCCCGTCACATAGGCGTTTCCTAGATAGTCGACACCAATACCAGAACCGATAACCGTTCCAGTATCTTGAAGGTTGGTACTGTAGAGAATAGTGCTACCGTCAGAAGTAATCTTTGTCAGTGTCAAATAGCTTCGACCGCTAATGAACACTTCACCAAAGACACCACGAGTTCGCGGGAAGTCAAAAGAACCAGTTCTGCCGAGAACATAAACGTTTCCAACTAAGTCAACAGCAAGTGTTGATCCAGCAATTTCTGTCGACCGCTGTCCGCCTGCAACTCGTCCAGTAAGCAACACGCCCTGGGTTGAATCGTCAGACGAACCACCCACCAAGCCGGACCAGATCAAGGTACCAGTCGATGAATACTTTCGAACATAGATATCGCCCTTTCGTTGCAATCGACCGCCAGTGAATACGTTGGAAGTGGTGGTAAACACCGGAGATCCAGCCGCAGTATCTGAGTTGGTTAGCGAAGCAATCGCACCAGAAACATAAAGATTCCCGTTGCCATCAATCGCTGATCCAGTCGCGCTTACTCGCGAAATTGCTCCCGCAGTCGCTTGAACATAGTCACCAACGTTGCACTTGATATCTCCATCACTTGGCGTATAGTCCAAAGTCATAAAGTAAGCGCCACGGTTAGCTGTCAAGGCCAAAGGAGCCATACCAGCCGTGTCACAAGAACCAGTCATCAAGAATCGCACCGGCGAGGTCGGCGTTGCGCTCTGGTTAGACTGAATGTTAAACGATGTGATGCTTGTAGCCGCAGCCGCTCCACCAAATCGGAAAACCAAAGGTTGTCCCGCTACAGTTGAGCCAGCAAACGGATCAAGAACGGTTGCACCAGAAAGTGCAAATCTCATCAACCACATGTTTCCTGCACCGCTTGATGCAGTGAAAGATGTATTCAATGGGAAGTTTGCAGAAGTGGTGTTTCCAGCTACCCAAACGTTGCCGCTTGGATCGATTGAGATATAGTTGCCTTGCTCATCTCCAGAACCAGTAATGATTGCGGAGTAATCGTGGTTGTAAGCGTCACCTTGAAGTCGGGAAACAAAAGCTTCCTTTCCTGAGGTCAAGTTAAATCCAAAAGGTCCATAAAGAACGGGGTATTGGTTGGAGCGAGTGTATCCAGTCAGGTAAACGCTACCGTTGTTATCAGCAGCAACTCCCCGAACTTCATCATATCCAGCATCTCCACCGTAATAGGAACCATAAACGAGAGGGTCAATGACGAGTTCTTTCGACTTGTCGTAGGCACCAACTTCAAATCCAATGCGATTGGAATCAATTTGCTTAAAGTTGATTCGAACTGGAACCTTCTTACCTCGGTTCATCTGATAAGCAAAAAGACCTTCTTGAGTCTTAGTACCAAATACAGTTCCGATATTAAGTCGATCGCCCTTTGCAGTAACTTCGCTGGCACCCTTAAAAGCGAGTTTGATTGCTTCAACATTCGCACCTGGCTTGACAACAAAGTCATACCGAGGATTCTTCGTATCAAAATAAGCAACCGAGTCGATTCCAGGATAAACACCGTTCAGGCGCACCTTGCGGAAGTTCGAAGCTTTGACGCTGGAATTAGCCTTAATAAATTGTCTAGTTCCAGAAGCATCAATACCAACTGCAGAAAACTTGTTAGCGCCGTCAAAGAGCATCCCAACGGCGTGCCCTCCGAACTTAGCTTTTCCATCTTTCGCAGAGGGCAAATAAGAAAATGTGAAGCCTTCTTTAGTTACCCAGAAGTCAACACCATTTCCGTGCCCGAAGAACATGGCGCGGGAATCCCACTGGCCTTTGTTCTGCGTGAACGAGGTCGGGCGTGAATTCAGGAGCGACGAAGCGGACTCTTTCGCCTTCACATTGGACTGAGCCACTGCGAAAGACGAAAGCCCCACTGCCGCGATTGTGAACCACGCAGAGTTACGGATCATTCGATTAAAAGACACTAACAAGACACCTCTTTTTGCATCCTACCCACTTCGTAGAAACAGTCGCGCAAAAACGCAACCAATTCCACTGGCTTTGCCATTATATTGCACTGCGCCAGATTAAGCTAGCGTTTGCGATGAGTTCTAGACGAAACAGTGAAAACTTTTGTTTCTTTCTTTACGAATTCTTCTCAAAATCAAAGTTATCCACCCTCGCAACCTTGCCTGCTACTAAACCCCCACGCCTATGGAACCCACTAACTAACCATGCTTTGGAGGAAGCGAAACGACTGGGAAGGCTCATCCCCCAACAGCCCAGCAGCAATCAAATTCGGCGTCAATGCTATCCGCGGATACGAAAAACTCGTACTCCTGCAATCCGACCCCGTCTCCCAAGACTTCCATCGTAAAATGGGCTCCATCGCCCAAGAAGTCACCACCGCCGAAACCGAAGACTACGATCGTCTCTCCAAATCCCTCGAACTTAACGTCAACGCCTTTTCCGACAAACAACGCACCGCCATAGAAAAAAGCATAGAGACCGTCTACGACAGCCTCTACGGCGTACTCCGATCTCTCGAAGACTCCATCCATTCAGGAGATTCCCTCGAATCCAAAGCCTCCGGAGCCGCCAAACGACTCGACTCCCTCAAGTCAGCAAAAACCTACGAAGAATTCCTCACCGGCGTCCAACGAGAAGTTGAAGTCCTCAACCAAGCGATTTCAGCCCACCGCGAAGAAACTAAAC
>JAPLCS010000154.1 GCA_026392145.1 Fimbriimonadales bacterium
ACCCTGCTCCTTCCAGGTTGCTAGAGTCTGAGTCAGTGAATCCGCTCTACCCCGATACGGCTCAAGAGATGCCCCTCCCAAATCATATTCATACGTTGTATCAATCCACCCGGGAATGTCGTTCATTGACGTCAACACCCAAAGGTTCGAAGCAGAATCCAAATGCTCCACTGGCAAAAAGAAATCGTTGGCGGTCGAACTCAGTATCTCCCCGCGTTTTGCACGAGCCTCAAGCCCAAGCCCAAGTTCCTCTTCAGCACGATTACCAATCGCTTCTAGTTCAAGCGGCTCATCCAATACGAGCAAGTCATTCTCGCCCAGCAAATCAATCGCACATCCAGAATCAGGGAACAGTAACGGTCGATACAACTCCAATCGATCGAAAAATTTTCGCTGAGACAAGGTACCCGCATCGTCCGTACAAAGCTCAACTAATCTGGCCGATGCCTCATCGTCCTCCAGAGTCGCTGCTTCCCTTTCTGCCGACTCAATAATCATCGTCGCCAGGTCTTCCTCATTCCCCGCAAACAACACCTCACGAGAGGGTCCCAAACTCAAGGCAGGAATAGAACCTGTTGATCTTTGCGTATTCGAATCAAAAGTCCTTAATGACTCAACCTCAGTATCAAACCATTCAATACGTACAGGCTGCTCGTACCCACTCGGCCAAACGTCTACAATTCCACCGCGACGACTATATCCACCGGGCATCCTCACAGGCTCTTGATATTCGTAGCCAAGCCGCTCCAAAACTGTGGTCACACGCTCAGGTTCAATGACTTCACCTTGCTTAAAACTCACAAACGACTCAATCAACATGTCTTTGGGAATCGTCCGCTCCAACGCCGACTGCGGAGAAGCAATAACGATTCTTGCCTCGTCTTCGGCCAATGCCCTTAACGATCCAAGTCGATCAGAAAGTGCCGTATGTTCCGGCGTAGAATCTTCAAACAAAGAGCTATTCCCGCTCGGCAATTGGTATATCAATCCATGAGGCACGCCAGCGAGTTCTAGCTTCGCCTGCCACGCCAACGCGCGGTCATAATTCGAAGTAATAACAAGCAACTTGCGAGGAGACTGCAAAAATGAAGCAGCAACAAACACCGCTCGAGCTTCAATCGGAATACTAAGCCAACGACTTCTTCCTGAGAGGTGCTCAAACGGTTCTTGAAAATCAGAATGTTCGGACAGGTGGCGAGCCCAATCGGCGACGCGCATTGCAACTAATGTACCCTGTTTTGAACCAGCAAACCCAAACCAATCTCACCAGTCATGGGAAGATTAACAATCAAACCTGAAGGGCAAATACGAAAAAGAAGCGAGGTGTTGTACACCTCGCTTCATAAATCATTATCAAGCAGAGAAGGGCTTAGCCTTTTCCTTTCTTAATAGCTCGGTTGAGCTTCTTAACTTTCCGGGAGGAAGCCTTCATTTTGACTCTCCGCATGAGTTTAGGACCGCTTTTCGTAGGCATAAAGCTATTTTACCCACGAAATTCTTCCAATTGGCATTCCCCTCTTCGCTTCACTCAAAATCACGGTAAGTACTGATAGCTGACAAATGATAAGGCACGACTGTCCGGGGACCAACTTGGTACATTGATCGTTCCCTGACCACCAAAAAACTTGGCGAGTGTGGTCACCTTTCCAGTGGCTAATTCCATCAATCTCAAACTCACATCTTTATCCGCAGGATGACCTTGAACCTCAGGCTCATAGCTCAGCATCACCATCCACTTTCCATCGGGAGAAATATGCGGAAACCAATTGTTAAACTCATCTCTAGTCACCTGCTCAAGTCCACTCCCATTGGTAAGCATCCTATAAATTTGCATCTTGCCAGTTCTGTCCCCGTTAAAGTAAATGTACTTCCCATCGGGAGAATAATCCGGCCCATCATCAAGCCCCTCAGTCGTAGTCAATCTCGTTTCGGTACCACCGTCTATAGGAATGGTAAAAATCCCATACTTCCCTTCTCGCTGAGCACAATATGCCAACGTTTTGCCATCAGGCGACCAACCGTGCCAATAAGAAGGCGACATCTCCGTCACACGTTTGGGACTACCACCACTAATTGGCAAAGTGTAAATCACCGACTGATGGTTTCCCTGCGACTGATCACTTATCACAATCAACTTTCCATCAGGCGAAATACCATGATCGTTGTTGCACTTCACAGCAAACCCAGTATCAATTAAGGTCGGTTCACCTCCCGATACAGGAATCTTATACAACCTCCCCTCAGAGTTATAAATGAACTCGTTCCTAGTGGCAAGCCAATTCGGCGCCTCAATGTGAGAATCAAACACTCTCACTACTTTGCGATTCTTACTAGCAATGTCAATCTTTTCCAAGGTGGAATACAGCTTGAGTAATTCAACATGCTCAATCTCTTCAACTTTCACATCAGAAAAGGTGGCACTTTCTTCAGCATCTAATTCGTGAGAACAGAGTCCAAGTCCAAGATAAAAAGGCTCTTCCCAACGCAATCGCACCGCACCACCAAGTGGATGAAACACGCCATCGTCCCCTGCAAACGAAGCAGTCACATAATCATCTCGCCGCTCTAATCTCACCGACTTGGGAGCAACCACGTTTCCAACCACTTCGTGAGTCACCCCACCTGCTTGTTCCCGATATTGAAGACTAGTCAGACCATCTGCATGTATAGCGATGTCAGCATAAGTAGCATCAGCTCCAAGACCCTGCCGAATCATCAACACGGCCTTTCGATGCGGATTCTTGCCGTTTGGAGAAAGTGCAATAGTGGCAGAAAGCGCAACATTCCCCGTCATCTTTCGCCACAAGAAATGAAAAGCGTCTTGCTTATCCCAAATATTCTCGCCCGAAGCAGTCAGGTAATAACTCTTCGACGCAGAGTCAAAACGCGAGGAACCAGGGATTCGAACAGCACCAACATCTTGCCCAACCTCAAACTCACCAACCTTGCCACTACCCACCTCAACATGAATCAGAACCTCAATCCAATTCGGCTCGCCGTTTAATCTCATTCAGCTCCATCAAGTGGACCTGCTCAACTACCGAATCTGTCCACAAAGTCCAATACCCACCAGGATAAAGCCGGTGCCGATAAGTTGAAACTCCAGTTAATCGAGTGCGACCACCACTTAAAGGCTCCAATACAAATTCACCCGATTCAACTTCATAGTAGTGATGATCATGAATGGCGTTAACCTCACCAAATGGATTGAGCTCGTGCATCGGCTTCGGAGTGCCGTCAACTCTGAAAACTACTCGCTTGTTCTTTTCCACCTTGGTAATCAGTCCCGGCATGTTCCCAGTCGATAATCCCCAATTCCGAGTCGATCCAGCCGTTTCTCCCGTGGAATCAATGTGAACCGGATGGGCAACTCCTAAAATAAAAAGCACGTTAGTGGGCGGAGGTATCTCCTCCAAATGAAATAGAAAGGGCCATATCTTTTCCGGCGTGGCATTGATCACCACACTGCTCACTTCAACCACTCGATTTGGCTCGCGGGACTGAATGGCAGAATCAACCGCAGGCAACAAGATCAAAGGAAGAGCCGAAGCATACATCTTGTTGCGTGATTCAAGAACAGAGGCAAGCCAACCACCAAGTGCCAATCCAAGCCAATTCAGCGGGACCACCAAAAAGAATGCCATCGCGAGGCAAATCGCTCCCTCAAAAGCCCAAATCATAACGACAAACGAGAAGATAAGGTAGGAGCACAAGGCGACCCGGAAATTGAAAATCCCCTCTCGATCACCAACCCGGTGAGCAATCATGCCACATAAAATTCCTGTGACAAGGCATAAAGTTACAAATAACCAAATCCCATAAACAGTCGTGGCCTCAAACTTCATCCACAGTTGCAAGAGGTAGCTCAGGCCTAGAGTAATACCGGCAATTGCTGCACCGCAAAGCAAATTTACACCGCTCCACTTTAGAACTTCAAGAAAGTCGTTATCACTCTTTTTCATTCAAACCCTCGCTTAAGTCTCGTCAAGTTATCCTCGTTTGGTTAACGACAAGCGCCACGCCGAAACAGCTTCGCTACTTCCACTCCAATCTGAAGAGTACAAACATTGATAGCCAACACAACACTACCGCCTATCACCAAATAGGAATAGTATCCTGCGAACATGTAGATTATTCCGAAAGACAAATACATGAGCATGACTCCAACAAGATACAAACACGACAAACGCCAACCTTGAATAGACTCGTTGAAAACGCTTCGCAAGAGCCATCTCCATATCAGCACAATTGGCACGTAGGTAAGTAACGTCCCCCCCATCGAGTAAAGACTTTCTAAAACACTTGGATGATCAAGAATCCAAGCAGATAGCGGCGCAAAAGCAGACAAGATAACTAGAATGGCAAACCCGAGATTTAATGTTGAATCAAATCCTCGAACGCTTCTATACCGAGCAATCAGCGCCGTCAGAATTGGAGTAACTAAGATCGATGCTGTCCAAAAGAACGTGGCTGGCGAGATAATCGAAAGAACAAACAATGCACCCCATATAGAGGTAAACCCGATGATGACAGGTTCCCACCTACCCCGTGTCGAAATTATTCCGCTCACTATTCCAGTCACCAATCCAGGAATGAAAACCAGCAAGACCAGAAGAAGTGCACTCGGTCTTTCATCTGGCGAGTAAAGTGGCAAGGTCGTTGAAACAGCGAAGTAAATCGCTGCAGATAAAATTAAGTTGAGAATCGTCCCCACTGCCACCGCAGTCCAACTTAAACTGCTCAAAGAGCCTAATGGCTCAGATTGAATTTCTGATCTTTCCAAACCTACGACAGTTGTTCGAGTAACTTCTTGTCGCTCTACTCCACAATCACCTTCTTCCATTCGTATCACCCGCTCACTCAAGAGCTGTTGATATCACAATTATATCAAAATCACTTCACAACTTTCAAACAATTCTGAAAGTTAAAAAATATATTTCCAACACATGAAAGTTCAAAGTAGTGTGAACTCCTTTCGAGTAGACACAACTTTGCAAATATCGTTCAGAATAAACATAGGTCACGATAAGACATGAAATTGACAGCCCTGATTACGCTAACTGCTTCATTTGCAGCCCAAACGCTTGTCACTTCGCTGGCAAACGCTCAATCAGAAACCGACCTAATAAGCTTCCTCCGCACACGAGAGTTCATCAAAGCCCGAGCTCTGATTGCCCAAAAGAAGC
>JAPLCS010000109.1 GCA_026392145.1 Fimbriimonadales bacterium
TTAAATCATGGACCGATTGAACTCAGAAGGAATTCCCAGAGATCAATTGGGCTACGCATTACGTAACCGAAAAATGGTCATGTTTGCTCGGCAAACTGACACATGCATGCTGTGTTGCCGCAACAATGTCGGAGAATCTGGTCTGTGCTCCTACTGCTACAGCTCGCTCGATCCCCCAGAGCTTGAACTCGCCGTCAAGTGGAACGCCGGAGTCGGTCCTTGAACCAAGCCCTCAACCCCCCAGCCTTCAACACCGAAGCCATCACCTTTGTATTAGGCTTTATCTTCGCTTTCTTCCTCGTAAGGAGGCTTTCAGTTTGGTTGAGCAGCTACAAAAAAACGCCAACCCACGTGGAGTACTGGGTCTACTCCACCCAAGACAAGCTCCCAGACCAAAACGAGCTCATGAAAGCAATTGTAGGTGCCAATCCCTACATTAAAAACGGCATCAACCACATCGGTCCCTCAGAAGGTCTCGTCTTCAGCGATGTCAGGTTCAAAATTGCCCTCGTCCTGAAAACAAAAAACCAACAATTCTTCTCCCCCGCTACTTTTGAAGACGAACTCCTCGAACGTCCCGAACTTGCCGAGGCGTTACAAAAATCCGAATCCATCATCAAAATTCAATACAGTAGCAACCAGCCGGTAAAAAATTTCAACTACCTCCAAATGCTTCCCCATGCAGTCATGGCAGCCTCTAACCTCACGGGCAAAGGAATTATTTTTGACGCCATCCACAAGAAGTTCTACACCCACGCCCACTGGCACGAACTACTATCCACTCACTTCAAACTCGACTGTCCAGAGGCACACGTACTTGTAAATGAATCCGAAGATCACTGCTTCTCGACCCTTGGACTCGCCAAAATCGGCCTCAGGGAACTAGAAACTCTCACCGTTCCTCACGACCTCGTCCACCTGACCAAAGAACTCCTGTCCGACTTCATTTCCCAAATCTGGAGCACCCGCTCCTACAAAGATCTCAAAACCGAAAAATACGGAGACCAATTTATCCTCCAGCCAAACCCAATCCACTCCGTCATGAAAGTACGAATTCACCGCATCCAGGAGTCCAACTCTTGAGTGGCGTCCGCCTCATTCCATGCCTTGACATCAAAGACGGAAGGGTCGTCAAAGGAATCAATTTTGTTGGAATCCGAGACGCCGGTAATCCAGTAGAACTTGCTACCGAATACGACCGCCAAGGTGCCGATGAACTCGTATTCCTCGACATCACCGCTTCCAGTGATGATCGCCCGACCGTGGTATCTCTCGCCGAAAAAGTCGCCGAAAAAGTATTCATTCCCTTCACCGTCGGAGGTGGCATCCGCTCAGTCGAAACCATCCGCGAATGTCTCCTCGCCGGCGCAGACAAAATTTCTCTCAACACTGCAGCCATCAAAAACCCTGCCCTCATCTCCGAAGCGGCGGAGAAATTCGGCAATCAATGCATCGTAGTTGCAATCGATGCCCGGCGAGTTGACGACCACTGGGAAGTCTTCACCCACGGCGGAAGAACCGCCACAGGACTCAATGCCAGCGAATGGGCAAAACAGGCAGTCTCCCTCGGAGCAGGCGAACTCCTCGTAACCAGCATGGATGGTGATGGAACTCAAAAAGGCTACGACAACGCCCTCAACCGCGCCCTATCCGAAGCCACCAACGTCCCCATCATCGCAAGCGGCGGAGCAGGCAACGCCCAGCACCTCATCGAAGCAGTCACCATCGGCAAAGCCGACGCCGTTCTCCTTGCTAGCATCCTGCACGATGGAATGACCACCGTCGGCAAACTCAAAGCCAGCATGAGAGAAGCCGGCATCAAAGTCCGGATCATCTAACGACCAATTCACCATGAGGTCTTCCCATTAGAATCTCTCAATCACAATTCCCTGCATGTATAATCCCAGCATGAAATTAGGGATGTGCGTCAGCCTAGAAAATGCTCCCCTCGCAGTCGAAGCTGGTTTCGACTACGTGGAACTCGGAGCCGGGCAAATGACCATGATGGAGCCCTGGGACCCAGCCACCTACCTCTCCCTCCCCGTCAAAGCCATGAACCTCTTCTTCGCTGGACATCTCGACATCTACGCAAAGAATGATTGGATTCCATACACCAAAACACTCGTGGAAAGATGTCGAGAAATCGGAGTCGAAAAACTCGTAGTCGGCAGCGGCGCCATCAGAAAAAGCAGAAAAAGCGCCTCCCTCCTCGACGCCCTCCACGCAACGGCAAACGGCTGCAAAATCCCCAGCAACTCTAAGAAAGCCGAAAGCGAATTCCTCAAGATTCTCGCCAAAATCCAAAAGGCTAATAACGTCATTCTCTGTCCCGAATCGCTCAACCGAACTGAAACTGATTGCTTCAACGATTGCGGCACCCTGGCAACCGAAACCAAGAAAAAAGGCATCGGATACACCGCAGATTCATACCACCTCCTCTACGAATGGGATGCGAACGGCAGAGAAGGTGGGAAATCAGAACCAACCCCATACTTTTGGCAAGAGCAAATGCCGCATACTCCCAACCACGTGCACCTGGCAACTCTTGAAGGTAGAAGCGCGCCCCAACCAAACGACCCCTTACTCCTTGGATTCTTCGAAAGGCTGAGAAAACTCAACTACAACGGAATGATGAGCCTCGAATGTAGCGGCCTTGAACCAGCAGACTACCGACAATCCCTCACCAACCTGAGAACTTACATCAACGGCTGACGAACAAACGAGTCACTCAAGAACTAATCAGAGTGAACAAAGTCAAAAACGTGTGACTGCACAAAAATAGGCGCATCAAATCGAACCGCGACCGCAACCGCGTCCGAAGGTCGTGAGTCAATCTCAAGCTCCTCACCATTTCGATCCAAATACACCTTGGCGTAGTACTTGTCACTACAAACGTCATCAATGACCACACGGTCCAACGTCGCACCTAACTTCTCAATCATAACCCGCAGCAAATCGTGAGTCATCGGTCGTTCAGGAATGACTCGTTCACAAGCATCCAAAATCGCCTTGGCTTCGGAAGCCCCAATCAAAATCTCCAGACGTCGCAAAGAATCCGACAACCGCATGAAGTGGTGAATGTTGTACTCAGACTCCCGCTCAAAAATCCCATCAACCCGAACTTCCACCAGCACATCCACCAATTCCTCTGGCTGGCTAAATTCATCCGAGGGAAAGAATGAAGGCGGTAACTCTATCGACTCGCCATCCGGTCCGTTTTCGTTGTGAAACTCGTGGTTTTCCGACATATCATGAACCTCTCAATTCTTTTCTATCTGCTACTTTCCTTACCTACCACTTATTCTATGCCCTTTTTGGTCCTAAAACGCGCGCCAAGTCAAAAATAAGTCGTTCGACGGTATCTAAGGTCGTGAACGAAGCTCCCATTCCCTTACACCTCGCATCCGCCTCATAAACACATGTAATAGCATCTCGAACCTGTTCGGTAGTCACTAACCTTGCCGACTTAAAGATCATCGACTGCTTGCCAAAGTGATCTTTCGCCAAATTCGGCTTCTCCGGAAACTTATCCGACAACCACTCCGGTATCTGCCCTTCTTTAACATTCGCATCAATGCAAACCCGGGCCTGCAACAAATACCTCAACTGCCTAGAAACCAAGGGGAACAACTGCGCAAACGCGAATTCTTCCACCTTACCGTTCCCCTGAAGCACAATTCTGAGCACCGTAAGTGAGCTCGAAATATCTCCCCTCACCACCGCATCAATCATATTCCAAATATTGAAATCCCTTGTCGGAAGCACGACCGCCTTAATATCTCTTTCAAGAATCGTCTTCGAATCCGAGAACAAGTACACCTTCTCCAGTTCATTCAAGGTCTTCCCCAAGTCAGAACCCGTCATCTCCAACAACAAATCCAACACCGGAGACCCAATCTCTCGATTCGCCTGCTTGATACTCGCCTTGACAACTTCTCGAACCTCTTTCGGATCGGCAGCCAAGTTACCCACAAATCCCCCTGCCGAAGTCACAACCTTTTCAATCTTGGCTTTCGTAAAATTCCTAAGCGCTGATTCCGGTAGAGCCTTCAAAGAATCAACCGAAAGTTCCTCAAGCTTCGCCTTCTGAGCATTCCGAATCAACACAAATCGCCGTTCAGACAAAAAGGGGCTCATTCCAACGTTCGCCACCCATTCAACGGGCGACTCGTTGTCGGCAAAAATCATCTCAAAATCATAATCATCCTTGGCCATACCCACTGCACCAAGGATTTCATCAATCGCCATTCCAGCCAAATAACTATCAGGCGCATTAAACAATGCAACCCGACCTTGAATGACTTTTTTGAGATCAGAAGATTTCATACACCTAAAAACTAAGTCGAGCGCTTCGTATCAATTTCGCTTCGAATCAATTCGAAGAGTATCCACCCGCTGTTCTAGCCCCTTCAGTGTATCTCCATTGATAGCGTCAGGACCAAAAAACAATCGGTCAAATTCACTACCAATCTCTCTCAATTCCCCAGCCTCTGGCATCTCTTCACTGACCACTCGATTCAAATAATCGCTATTAGATTCATGCAACAATCGCCGCTTACCCGTCGCCTTTCGAATCTTCTCGCAATACCGAATGTACAACTTAGCCAAATCCGACTTCAAAGCCTCAGCAGATCGAGGAGCATTCTTCAACCTAAAATACAAAACAACCGCAAAGGCAGAAAACAGAACAATTAAAACATTCAAAAGAATGCCGATCGACTTAAGGTAGTCCTTAAAGTCTTTCGGAACGTCCTTGCGTCCTCCACCTTCCTTAGTTCTCGCGCCCGCAGTCGCATCAAATACCACCCAACCAATATTGCTGAAATACAACTCCGCCCAAGCATGCCGATCGTTCTCCATCAACGTCTGAACTCCGCGCACACTTTCACTCTCACAAAGGTATCCAACACAATAACGAGCAGGAATCCCCGCCGCCCGTGCCATCAACACCATATTGGTTGCAAACACATCGCAGTATCCCTCGTGCGCAGTAAACATCGCATAAGCGGCAGCATCCACATCGGAAGGCGTCCTCTCAACATTTGTGTTATAAACAATCTCCTGAGAAACTCGGCTCCGAATCCTCTCAGCCACCTCAAGCGGACTGCCACCTTCCTCCTTCAATTGCAATCCCAATGCCTTCGTCCGAGAATCCGAAGAACCCGTCACTAAACATTTCGAGAGCACCCAATTCACAAACTTCGGAGTCTCAGACTTATTCGTTGGTCGAGGCACAACGTCGTACTGAATAACCGCCGAATACAACTCCGAATTGGCTAAGTTAATCACCCCCGCCGGATCAGTCGAAAAAGTTCGAACCGAAGTCATAATCGGAGCGTTCCCCAACTGAGGAAGTTCATCCGTCATCACCAAAGAACGGATATTCAGCGATTTCGATCGAAACTCATCTAAAAACTCACCATCCTTCAAATTCGGAAACCGCACCTTCGACAGTTCTTCCGTTCCTAAGTCCCCTTCTGGCTTCAAAGTCTGAGCATTAAACTTGGTGTACTCATTTGGAATCCTCGGCCGCGCAGGTGGTCCACTGGGGGTCATCCCGGTCGCCTTGGTATTCGGGTTGGTGTCCTGGAACCAGTTCTTCCTCCACGTCCGCCCATCCCAATCCGCATAAGCATTGGTTCGGTAATACATCCCCGTATCTCCGCTCACTTCAAACTGAGGAATCGCCCGTAGTCGAACCGGACCATTGCCAACGTTCGCTCGCTCAGAATTCTGTGGAGTACCCAGCGCACCCGTAGTCGCATTCCGAAGCCGAGGCGATCTCAACGCAATCACCCCACTAATCGGCTTGGCCGTGGCCTGAATAACCGGCGCCCCTGCCAAGCTTAAAATAACAATCACCAGCGCAGATCCCAGCGCCCATTCAGCACCAGCCGCCCAACGCCAAGGACCTTTCCTCAACATCTCCGCCTGCTCCTCACCCGACAGGTGAATCTGTTGAACCTGAACAAAGTATCCCGACTCCACCGCCCGTTTCTGCATATCTCTTGCATGCGCCCGAGCAAAAATCAACGCAAAGCAAATGAGAAAAATAAAGAACAGAAACACCACGGGACGAAACGTGTCGTAACAACCCACAAAGCCAAACATTGCCAGCGCAGGAATCGACTGAAAAAGCAAAGTGCCGTCCCTCCAAAGAAACAGACAGCCTAAAATCGTCATCCAAAACAACCAAGATGAAGGAGCCAATTCAATCGGGAAAGTGTCCGGTGGAAATACCGCCGCGTTGATCGGACGTGCGACCAAAAACGCTGCCCAAGACACAAGGCTATACAAAATTCCATCCGCGGCAAGAATCTTTTGAGAACGAACGACTAACAACACCCCGACCCACGAGACAAGATTGCTACCGACCGCCTGCCCGCACGAAATCACCGCCAAACAACTTCCCAACCAAGACAACAAGTAGTCCACAAAGTTAGAAGAACTGCTATCCAGCCACCACCGAGTCCACCAACTTTTCATGGTTATCCCCGCCCTCCATCCACCACAACAACCGTGGCTCCTGCCTGCCGATAAGCCTCACTCATAGTGCTCGCTCCAACATACGCACGCCGAGTCGTACTCGCAAAATCATAGGCCAAAACAATCACATGGTGATTCGATCTCAGTTGACTAATCGCCCCAACCACAGCCTCGTCGTGCACCGCCGTCAAAACATAAATACTGCTTCCCGTCCCTAACTCTGTGGCAGCAGACACCAAATCCGAACCCAACGAATCAACGCCCTCAGCCATCAGCTGCCCAAGCATCAACTCAATCTCCTCGCGACGCTCAGCCTCTCCCCGCACCTGATGTTCTGGCTCCAGGAGAGGAACAGTAACCTGAATTCCCTGCCGCAACATCTGCTCAGCCATATACAAAGCATGGCCACACATCAAATCAAGACTCGACATCGAATTGCCATCCAAGTCACTCCCCTGAGTCCTCTGAATCACGAATGCGGCCGCTCCCTGGGACCCAGCCTGAAACTCTCGAACTTGAAGCACCCCAGTCTTAGCACTGCTCCTCCAATGCACATGCCTCAGCGAGTCCCCATGTGCAAACTCACGAATCCCCCGAGGCTCAATCCCCGCTCCCGCTGACAGTCCACTAATCGCTTCGTTTATTCCCCATCCCGCCGAACTAGGCAAATCCAGATTGATAGGAATCGGCGTCGGCACCACCAAAATCTCCGTCGGCTCCGTCAAATACTGAACCGTCTTAGTGGTCAAACCAAGCGCATCAGTCGCCGTAATGTGAACATTCTTCCACCGAAAGTTTCCACGCTTCGTCGCCCGAAACTGATACATCGTCCGAACGGGCAAGTCATAAGCGGGCGCAACCGGCAAACTCGGAGTTGCAGGCACACCCGACAACGCCCGAGGCAAATCATCCGTCAAAGTCACCAATGGTCGCTTTATCTTCCGATCACTCCAAAGAATAATCTCTATCGTAATCAGTTCACCAACGTGAACCGACTTCGGTGCCACTCGTTCGATACGCAACGCCCTCGCCGCCAACCACGACTGAATATTGCAAGCAACAATCGTCGAAATAAGCGCAAAACTCATGTAAAAAAGCGCAGGGGAGTTGATGAGAATAGCAACCATTCCCAAAAATAAAGAGGCTACTGAAAGTGCGGTGCCGGCGACCCTACGCATGAAGAATCCTTAAAAATCTCAAGCAACCGGAAGAGGAACAGGCACAGTGTCAACCACACTTTTGACCACTTCTTCCACCGACATCCCTTTCGCCCTAATTTCAGCGCGTGGCATCACTCGGTGGCTTAGAATCGAAGGAGCAACTGCCTTCACATCGTCTATACCAACCTGACTAGCCCCTCGCATCCCCGCCTTCGCCTGAGAAGCCCGCATAAGTTGCA
>JAPLCS010000414.1 GCA_026392145.1 Fimbriimonadales bacterium
TTTGCCTACGCATTCCTAAAGGAAATTTCGCTTGATGGTCATCCCATCATGATTAACTCGATAGGCAGAAGTGAGTGCCGATTAAAATATAGCGAAGTTATCCTCAACCACCTTGAGTCGTACCTAAAGGATGTAGAGGATGGTGTCAGATTAAGGATACAAAAGAATCCGCTCGGTGTTCTAGATACCAAAGATGAGGTCCTTCAACGAGCGATTGAGGGCGTTCCATCCATACTCAACTTCTTGGAAGATGAATCAAAACAGAGATTTGACACTCTGCAAGAACTTCTTGTTGAGGCAGGAATTCCATTTGTAGTATCGCCGGAGATTGTTCGCGGTCTTGACTATTACACTGAAACTGTCTTTGAATTTGTTCATCCTTTGTTACCAGGAATATCTGCATTTGCAGGTGGACGATACGACAACCTCATCAAGCAGCTTGGTGGGTCACCGACGCCTTCAGTAGGTTTTGGAATGGGGATGGAGCGATTGATTCTTGCTCTTGAGGCAAATGGACGAAAGTCTTCCCTGTCTTCACCTCAAGTCTTTGTGGTGTGTGCAAGTCAATCTGCTCGATCTGAGTGCAGAAAACTAATCAGAAATTTAAGGTCTGAGGGAATTATTTCCGGCTATGACCTCGACAATAGAAGTTTGAAGTCTCAGATGCGACAAGCAGATAGTTCTGGTGCAGAATTTGCTCTCATTATCGGTGAGGATGAGATAGCGAACAAAACGGTTACGGTTCGAAATCTGAAATCAGGATCTCAAGAGCTAGTCTCACGTACCAAAGTGGTTGACAGCTTAGTAAATCCTAACGAGTCATCATGCGAAGAAAACGGGCTCTAGGCACTTTTTACTTTTTAGGTTTTATGTGTCTGCAAAGCCCTGCGTGTTTTGCTCAACTTGCTGACGTTAGATTGAGAGGCGATATTTCAATTGGAGTTGTCAAATCAGATGGAATTCAATCAGCTTCGGTAACACCACTCGGTAGATTTTCAACCCTAGGTCTGCAAGCAATGCTCCCAGTAGGAGTTCGAATAAATGTCATACAAAGAGTTTCAGGGTTCAAAAATGACGTGGATGATGATGGCTTTGACGAGTACTCAATCGAGGATCAGGGATCATGGAAAGTCGGAAAGCAATACCTACCATTCGGGGGAGGCACCCTTCTTCGAGAAACTGCAATAGCTGCGCGAATAGATTCATCCTTGATCTTTGAAGGACTTCCTTTAGCACTTGCTTTAGTGGATCAAGGAAGTGGACGCCAATATGGAGTTTCAGCTCGAGTCGGGAGCCGAGGTCAAGGAGTAAGTGTTGCATTTGGAAAACATTTCGGCATTAACGGAACTTCCTTTGCGGTTGTGAATCGCTCTTCAACAGGTGAACACTCAGGTTGGGGAAGAATGTATGGAGCCGATTGGAATCGACGCTTCGGAAGATTTAATGCAAAAGTTGAGGGAGTCATCCTTCGCGCTCCAGAGGCGAATCAAAATGATGAAGAGTGGCTGGATTTGTCGCTTGGATATGACTTGGGAGTAAACAAGCGGCACTCAGTTTTGGTAGGTGCTACCACTGAAATTGGCACCAATCTCATCTTCTACCGAGTTCAAGGAGTCTATACGGCTCAAAAAGGAGTTCAACTAGAGGGACTCTATCGGCAAAACTCCAACGGCTTTTTGGATTTTTCAATATTTTTGAGGCTGAGGTTTTAGTATGTTGGTCTGGTTGCTCTCTGCACTAACGGCTTTAATCATATTAGGAATGATTGCTGGATTCATTTGGACTCTGAAGCAGTCAAAAAACAATCATCCAAACGACACGCTTACTATTGATAGTTTGGGAATCTACCGTCCGATAAAAGCACTCCAGAACGAAATTCTCGAGTTGGTCAACCAATCGAACAAGCCTTCAGTATCTGGAACAAAAGAAGCGCTCGTAGAAGAAATTCATCGAATTGATGACTATGTGATTAAATCCCTTGTTTCTCGCCAGCAAATTCGAAGGGCAATCATGGGGGCAGCCCTGGCTAAATCTGATGCCGTCTCTTATCTTAATCAAGCTGAAACCCAAGTAGATACTAGTGAAAAGCTGAGACTTATGCAATCCTATGAAGCTCTCCAAGGTGAAATAAAGCACTATGAAGAAGCAGAAAAATTAGTGTCAAGAATAGATTCGGGACTGGCCTTAACTACTTCCTCATTAAAGTCACTTAAAGCAAATATTCTGCTCTCCGATGTTCGTTCCAATGAGAGCAGTCAACTAGACGAATTAAGAAGTGCACTCTCTTCAATAGATGCTCTCGAAAGAAGCATCAAAGAAGCAAATGAGTTTCTTGACGCATAAGGTAGATTGGAGGGGAGGATGGCTGAACTTGATCGACTCATAAACATTGGAAGAGCCTATGCAAATAAGGCGAAAGATTCGTTCAATGCTCCTGAATCACCCGAAGAAAAAGCCATCCAAGAATTGAAACAATCTCTAGAGAGTCCAACTTTCAATTCAACTCCATCGACTGAATCTGTGAACAGAGAACCAATAACGGAGGAGGAAGCTCGATTAATTCTGGGAGTAGCCAAAGACGCAAACTTTGGGGCAATAAAAACTCAATACACACTTCTTTGTGGGCATCTTGCTGAATTCAAATCCAAATATCCCTCGAAACAGTCAATCGCAGCCAAGGAAGAAATGCGCTTAAAAATGGCATTTGAGCTCTTATCTAGCCAAGCAGACGCAACCGAGAAGAGATTTGGGTCACTTGAAATAGAATAGACCTCACGTAATTGAGCAAATCGGTCTATCATTTATATAACATGGAAATTCCAGCTTGGTGGTTAATTCTTTCAGGATTGTTTTTCACAATCAATCTTGTTTTCTTCATCGTGCTATGCATTGCGCTTGTACGAATGATGAAAGTAGCCGAGGAGTTGAAGCCCAAAGTCGATCGAATTTCGAACAGAGTTGATTCCATCTCAGTCAAAGTGGATGAAATGGCGACAACACTCAACGAAACCGTCAAGAAAGTTAGCGAAAAAACGTCCAGTGTTGCCGCTGATGCAGAAATGATTACCCATGTTGGAGCCGAAAATTTTGGTAAATACGCTCCAATATTAGCGACCATCGGAACGGTTGTAAAAGTTGTTCAAATCATGCGTCAGCTTGGAATTAAGATGCCTTCTCGGCGAAAGCATGATTGATTCATCTTAACAAGAAATGACCGAATCCTAATAGGTACTCATTCCGTATGAGTAGTTGATGGAAACATTCACTCCGGGAATTTTTCAATTTGGAACATTTCTTTCTCAAGTCGACTCTACAACGATAGGACTTGGAGCCGTTGGCAACGTGGTATTTATCATCGTTTGCCTGTGGATTTTCTTCAGTTGTGCTTTTGTTGTGGGTCAACAAGATGTACTTATCATTCAAAGATTTGGAAAGTTTCTCCGCGTCGCCCAAGCTGGTTTGAATTTCAAAATCCCATTGCTTGACAAGGTGGCTGGCAAGGTGTCCTTAAGAATTCAAGAACTGGATATCCCTGGTCAATTCAAAACAAGTGACAACGTCTTTGTCAACATGATTATTAGGGTTCAATTTTCAGTCATTCCTGAAAAATCTGCCGACGCTTTTTATAAGTTATCATCGCCTGGACAACAGATTTCTGCCTTCGTACTCAACGTGGTTCGAGGCGAAGTCGCGAAGATGATTTTGAGAGATGTCTTTGAGCACCAAGACAGCATTGGTAGCGCAATCAACCAGCAGTTATCGCTGTCCATGATGGAGTTTGGATTCCAGATTCGAAATGCACTCGTAAACGAAGTGCGTCCAGCAGAAGAAGTAGTCCAGGCCATGAACCGTGTTCTGGCAACTGAGAATGATAAGGTCGCTGCTAAAAATCAGGGTGAAGCGCAGAAGCTCAGAGCGGTATTGAACGCAGAAGCAGAGGCAGAATCAAAGAGACTCCAAGGCGAGGGGATTGCAAAGCAAAGAGAAGCCATTGTCACAGGACTAGCTGCTTCAGTTGACAGTCTAAAAGCGGCAATGCCAGAAGCTAATGCCAGTGACTTGATGAGACTTGTCTTACTCAACCAGTATTTTGATGCGCTCAGAGATATTGCTCACGGCGAAAAATCGAAAGTGGTGTTTATGTCTAGCTCACCAAACGCTATTCAGTCGTTTAGTGATCAACTCTATCAAGCTATGGTCGGAGCCAATGAAACATCCAACCATCCGGCAAACACTGGGGCAGGTCAAGGTGGAAATCAAAAGAAACCTAATATCTTTGACGTAACCACAGATAAGTAAATACTGTTACTCAGTAACCACTTGAGGTTTTGAGGCATAAAACCTCAAGTGGTTAGTTTTGAACCTAAAATTCCTCAAAAAAACTCGCAAAAATCCTAGGAAGGGACCTTTGCATATGCCGATAACATGATGTAAGTAACTTCACGAGATTTCTTTTGAAGCCCTTACATCCACGAGGAATTTATGCCGCTGTACGCCTACAAAGCGATTGATACAACCACTGGAAAAATTGTTACTTCCACCACTGAAGGTGAAAGTGAACAGTTCGTTGCGGCAAAACTAAGGGAACAGTCCCTGCACGTTTCAGAAATCAAACTCGCTAAGGCTAGCGGAGCAGGTGGTGGTAACTTTGGCAAGAAAAAGATGAAACCAAAGTCTCTGGTCGTCTTTTCTCGACAGTTTGCAACGATGATTGATGCTGGTATTCCAATTTTAAGATGTATGGACATCCTTGCAAGCCAATGCAAAGATCCAACTCTTAAGTCAGCACTCGATGTAATGACGCTGGATGTTAAAAGTGGAATCACGCTTAACGAAGCAATGGCTCGACATCCGGAAGTCTTCAACCGCCTCTATGTTAACATGGTAAAGGCTGCTGAAATCGGCGGTATCTTGGATCTTATCTTGGATCGCTTGGCCCAATTCCTTGAGTACGAAGCAGAGGTCAAAGGAAAGATTAAGAGTGCAATGACCTATCCTGTACTCGTTCTTTGCTTCTCACAGCTAATGCTTTTTGCCCTCTTCACTTTTGTGCTTCCGAAATTCAAAGAAATTTTCACAGGCATGAATGTCGAGATGCCAATCGTAACCAAGTTTCTTTTTGGAATTGGAGACTTCATGCAGGCCTACTGGTGGGTTCTCATCCTCATGTTTGTAGGTGGGATTATCGCCCTCAAGCAGTGGGCTAAAACTCCGCGTGGAAAATATCAATTCGATTTCTTTAAGCTACGAATCCCGGTAGTGGGTGAGTTAACTCTGAAAATGAGTGTTGCCCGATTCTCCCGAACCTTCGGTACTTTGATTAATTCAGGTGTTCCCATGATGCGGAGCCTCGAAATTGTTGGAGAGACCCTTGGAAACCAGGTACTGGCCGACGCTATTGACGACACTCGAGCGAGTTTGCGAGAAGGCAACAAACTTTCCGTTCCACTTACAGCATGTGGACTCTTCCCTACCATGGTCACCACCATGATCGATGTAGGCGAAGAATCGGGAAGACTTCCCGAAATGCTTGTTAAAGTAGGCGAATTTTACGACCAAGAAGTTGATCAAACGGTGAAAGGACTCACCTCATTGATTGAACCTCTTCTCATCATCTTTCTTGGATGCGTGGTTGGATTCATTGCAATCTCAATCATGGTGCCAATCTTCAGCATTGTAAACAACATTAAGTAATTCGGCGTAAGGAAGCGCCACAAAACAAAGGAGTCATGGAATGAGTTTTGACGGAATAAAGAACGAGAATAGTGCATACAGCGAGGCAGAAAACCTTGTCTTGCGCTACATCGAAAAGCCTAGACCAGAATTGAAGGATTTAATTCTGGTTACCTATTCTGGTTTGGTAGAACGAACGGCACGCAAGTTTAGCGGAATCGAAGCGTTTGAAGACTTAGTACAGGTTGGATATATTGGACTCCTTAATGCTCTTTCCAAATATGACCCTGCCGCAGGTGTAAGATTCAACACTTATGCAACCTATCTCGTCGCAGGTGAAATCAAACACTACCTTCGAGACAAAACTCAAACCATCAGACAGCCTGCTTGGTTACAAGAACTACGACACAAAGTAAACAAAGCTTCCGCTGGCTTGCAAACGGAACTTGGTAGAGCTGCTACGGAACGCGAAATAGCTGACCACATTGGAGTTAGCGAAACTTCAGTACACGAAGTCATCATGACTCAAGACCTGCTTAGAGTTGGCTCACTAGACAGCATGCAAAATGCTGAAGAAGATACAGAAAGCGAAATCGACAAGATAGATGCCGCACAGTTCTCTCCTGAGCAACTTTCCGTTGAGGACCGGGTGGTACTGGAAGAAGCAATGTCACAACTGAGAACTCTTGAACAGCAAGTACTCACAATGTTCCACTTTGAAGCAATGAATCAGACTGAAATTGCACATAAACTTGATATTTCTTGCAATTACGTTTCACATATTCTCCGACAAAGCCTTTCAAAGTTGAGAAAGATTCTGAGTGCAGAGGAGTCGAAAGACAGAATGCTCCGTAGATCAGATGTAAACACTGAGAATGAAATAATTGATGCGAATACGGGTGCGTATACGGAAACGTACTTCCGTAATCGGCTTGAAGAAGAACTTCATCGCGCATCTTTCGAAGGAAACAACGTTGCACTCATGCTCGTGAAATTTGAAGGTCTAGAAGGGCTTCGACGATTTTACGGAGAACAATCAGTATTAGACTTCCTTGCAGATGCAAGCGACTTCTTTAGAGAAAACGTCCGGAGATTGGATATTGTCGCTCGCTACGGAGAAACGGGTTTTGCCATCATCATTCCGAGCGGTGGAAAAAACATTGACCTTGTTCGGGCGAGAATGGGTCAACAGCTCCACAATTGGGTGAGTGGTAGATACGGTAACACAGGTGCGGTAAGAACTCTTGTTGGAGAAGCAGTGTCGCCAGGTCAAGCAAGAAGCGGATTTGAGATGATTTTGCTTGCCGAATCACAACACGCTGCAGCATCTTTCAAGCGAGCAGCATGAGCAATTTTATCCCGGCTAAAGACAATTAGCCGGGAATGGAAGATTTAATCTAACGGATGAACTCAGTTAGAAACGGAATTCATCCGTGGAGTTGCAGGTGTCAATTCAACAAGTGCATGCTTAGGAGCGATGAGCACAACATCGGAGCTCACGTTCTCCCAGGTACCCTCCTGAGCGTAGTTCACACCACATAGGAAGTTAATTGTTTTATCTCTCAACTCACCAGACAAGGCTGCCAAATTAATAATTTGCTGCTCTCCCCGTCGCAACCCGTTAGCAACCGCCATTGCATCCTCAAAGGTGTACATATCTTTTCGAACCGTAACGGTATACCGAATGGTCTGGCGTGGCTGACTCTGCACAAACGCAGAAGGTTAGCAATTCTGCTGATGACGGATGGTTTATCAAGTATCTCTTCCATGAGGATTCCTATTTTCTCAATGTCTGTCTCCCAAAAGGAGACTTCCGACTCTGATATGGGTCGATCCTTCCTGGACCGCCACATCAAAATCTGAGCTCATTCCCATGCTCAACCACTTTCCACCAACTCGTTCGTTCAACGATCGCATTTCTGCGAAGTAAGGTCGCATTGCTTCTGCGTCCTCTACTGCCGGCCCAATCGTCATTAAGCCTAGTAACTTTGCTTGAGAACAGTTTAGGACACTCGCAACCATACTGTCAAGCCCCTTTTTATTAACTCCGGATTTTTGTGGTTCATCTCCAATATTCACCTGAACGAACACATTCAACGAAGAACCTATTTTTCTTATTTCCTTGAGCTGCGACTCTGAATCAATCGAATGAATAACTTCACAAACTTCAGCTGCTTTTCTCAGTTTATTTGACTGCAAGGTACCGATAAAATGCCATCGAATATCCTTAGGAAGTGCATCAACCTTGACAAGAAGTTCTTGAACTTTACTTTCACCAAAGTCTCTATGACCAAGATTGTAAAGTTCTTGAATCTTTTCCACTGACTGCATTTTGCTAACAGCGATAAGATGGACGCTTGCCGGATCCCTTCCAACTTTCACACAACTCAAACTAATCCTATCAAGAACCTCGCGGTATCGACTTTCAATGTTCATTGATTACCTCTATGGCTAGTTCCCTAATGCTTTGCCCAACAATTGAACAACAAAAGCGCCGATGTAGGCCAAGGCAGTCATATAGACAAACATGAAATAGGCCCATTTTCGAGAGCCTGTTTCTCTTCTAACAGTAGCTAATGTGGAAAAACATTGAGCACACAGTGCAAAGAACACCATCATTCCAACAGCTGTCCAAGGAGTGAACAGCGGCTTCTCATTCGGGAGTTTTGCTTTTTGTAATTGCTCTCTCAATTCATTAACTTTTGCACCACTGCCCAAAGAAAATAGAATCCCCATCGAAGGAACCACGGTTTCCCGTGCAGGAAATGCGCAGATAATAGCAGTTGAAATCCTCCAATCAAATCCGAGCGGCATAAATACCGGCTCAATAATTTTTCCAAACCGACCCAGAGCAGAATGCTCTAATTGAGCCTGCTGTACGAGTTTAGGCTCCATATTTGCTTTCTGACTTTCAGGCAACCGTGGGAAATAGCCAGCAGCCCAAATTAAGATAGACATAACAAGAATAGTTGTTCCCGCTGTAGTAAGAAACACTTTGGCTCGCGTGGTGAGAGCAATTAAAACATCTTTCCACTTAGGAAGCTGATAAGGCGGAAGTTCCAACACAAACGGCAGCCTCTTTCCCTTGAGAATCCCCCGATTCAAAATGAAAACAACTGGTATCGCAACCATAAGTCCAAGTAAGTGCATTCCAAACAAGGCAGTGCCCGCCCAAAAGGCACCGAACTTAGGCTCAATGAAGGCACCTATCAGAAGCATGTACACAGGCAGCCTCGCTGAACAACTCATCAAAGGTGCCACCAGTATAGTAGCCAAGCGGCTCTTGGCGTCAGGCATTACCCTAGCAGCCATAATGCCTGGTATCGCACACGCAAAACTCGATAGCAAGGGAATAAAGGCTCTCCCATTCAGTCCGCACCAACCTAGGAGGCGGTCCATTAAGAATGCGGCCCTTGATAAGTACCCTGTTCCCTCCAAAAAGGCAAAAAAGAAGAGAATCAGAATCTGTGGAAGAAAAACAACGACTCCTCCAACTCCCGCAATAATTCCATCAACCACAAAACTTTGAATGAGTTCATTGCGAGAAAGGAGTAGACCTGCCTTGCTACCCATCCATGCGAATAAAGTTTCAATCAGAGACATGAATGGCTGAGAAAGGCTGTAGATAGAAAGGAATACTGTGTACATCACAGCAGTAAAAACGATAAGTCCAAAAAACCTGTGAGTCAAAATACGATCCACCTTATCGGTGATAGAAAGACCTTTTCTTTGTCCACTGACAGAAAGACATCTATCTTGAACTCTCTTCGCCCAAGCAAATCTATCTGCAACCGTCAAGCCAGTTAGTGATTCTTGAGCCTTCAGATAGTCTTCCTTTAACTCGGGAAACTCACTAAAATACTTCACAAATCCGGGTTCACTCTTTTGCAATTCAAGGGATAGCCCCTCAGGTGAAACATCGTATCCAATTCTTGCCAGCCTCATCCTAAGATTCTCGATACCAACCGAATGAATTTCGCAAGAAGGAACAACTAAACTCAGCAATCCAGTTTCTATTTCTTGCCGCAGGTTAGCTATTCCTTCTTCTTTGTGACCAACGACTGCAACAACCGGACAACCCAATTCTTCCGACAGGGCTACTATGTCTAATTCATTGCCTTTCCCAGCTAGCCGATCCACCATTGTTACGGCAACTACCATTGGCACCTTAAGTTGAGAAATTTGAGAAAAAAGGTAAAGATTTCGCTCAAGATTTGAGGCGTCAATTATGCATACAATCAGGTCAACCTCAGACTGGATGACACTTACAGCTACTGATTCGTCAGCGGATACTGGTTCAAGAGAATACAACCCAGGAACATCAGATATTCGAACATCTAGTTGACCTAAAATGACGTCCGCATAAACTTTTTCAACCGTTACACCGGCATAATTGCCCACTTTTTGACGTGAGCCAGTGATTGAATTAAACAGGGTTGTCTTGCCAGCATTAGGATTGCCAACGAAAGCAACGTTGTACTGCTTATGAGAGGACTTCGACTTCAAATCCACTCATTTCCTGCTTGCGAACACACAGTCGGTATCCGCGCAAGTCAACTTCCATGGGATCACCGAGTGGGGCAACTTTCACAATTCGAATTTCAGTACCAGGGACAAAACCCATTTCTTGGAGACGCTTTGAGTGATCAGAATCCGATGGGGCCGTAACAATCGTTCCGCACATTCCTTTCTTTAGATCTCCGAAACTCGTAATCATAGCTTCCTGCCTACTAATTTACCAGACTGGGTTCCCTGTCGGTGAGGTTAAATTCACCGACAAGAGATAACCCACATGCTTCTTTGACGATTCCATCAAGGATTCGTTCGCTGAATGGTGCAGCAGAATCAATTAGGACTAAAGATTTTTGGATCGTTCTTCACATCCAAATTTAATTTTCCGGCCCAAGTGGTTACAACACTAACTTGGACGGGCAAATTACTATCAGGAACTGGGATAGAAAGGGACTCACTGATTTTCACTTGACGCAAATCAAATTCCTTGCTTACCAGAAGTTCAATCCTACCGATAGCATTGTAGTCCTCAGATACAGTCAAACCTCGATCCGCTACATCCTTCGCCCCAAATTGAATTTGGCCAGTGATAGAGTAAACAACAGTTCCGTCCTCAAGCGTCTTGTCGGCTCCTTTCTTTGGCTTATAAAGCCGCTTGGAATATGCCTTTAATGTAGTCATCGACTCAGGAGAATGCAAAGTCAATTCCAAGAATGGGCTGGTTGGATCACCAAGGCTTCTGCGCGAAGCAATGTACAAATCGTTTAGCTTCATTACCTTCGGCTGACCGTCAGCTTTGTCAACAAAAGCTGTACTCTCTTGAATTCGTTGCCGAGCAAAAACTGAGCCGGGCTTCCAGGGAGAATCGTAAACAAAGGTACCACCGTCGCAAACGGCTTTCCAGTTTCTCGGATCAACGGTATCTGAAGTTTGCTCAATGTAGAGTTTGCTGGGTTTTTCAGTCGCAATCTTTGTGAGAATTGTGACTTTCTTGTTTTGCGCAGTTTGGGTCATCAGAAACTCCCCAGACATAGAACTAGCGGCGGAGTATTTCGCGATTAGTTTGCTCAAAATTTGGTCGCCAGTGAGTTCATCACCTTGGCGAGCCAGCATAAGCGATGCGCATAACAGGGTGCTTAGCATAACTCCCTTGTTTTACCTCTCATTACTGAGCGATAGCAGTCAAATTGACACAATATCAATTGAGCTTGTCTCTCAGAAAGTGAATTAGGCCTGACCTAGAGAGTCCTTGACCCAAATAATATCAGCAATTCCGGAACGTGAATTCAAAACCCTAGAAGCACAAAACATCCAATCTGACAACCTGTTGAGAAACTCAAACATCACTGGTCTAACGCTCTCTTCTTCCGCAAGTCGAAGCAAAGAGCGCTCAGACCTTCGACAGATTGCTCTTGAAAGATGCATATGTGATGAAGAGACACATCCCCCTGGAAGAATGAAGTTTTTGAGTGGTGCAAGTTCAGTCTCAAAAGTGTCTATCTCGCTTTCGAGCCTCTCGACATGACATGGATGAATCACCTCCAGTTGAAATTTCCCCGATGGTGGACAGGCAAGTTCTGACCCGAAATCAAACAATCGGTTTTGAATCCATTGAATCTTTTGTGTAAATTCTTCGCTGTTGCAAGTAGTCGCAACAATTCCAAGTGAAGCATTAAGTTCGTCCACTTCTCCTATCGCTTCAATGCGCCTCGAAGCTTTGGAGATCCTGTCCCCACCGAGCAGTCCCGTCTCCCCTTGATCGCCAGCTTTCGTGTAAATCTTCATTTGCTACTGAGAAGGTCTACGCCTTCTCGTCTGAATTCGCCACCAAAAAACGGGGAGATTCTTCACCTTGGCGATCTTTTTGGGATTCAGTAGCACTCTCCAAAGCCACTCGAGCTTAATTTTCTGAATCAACTTCGGAGCCCTTTTTACTGTTCCACTGTGTACATCGAAGGAACCACCAACACCAACTCCAATCTTGGCCTTGATAGCATGAGCGGTATCTAATATAAATAGTTCCTGCCGAGGCATCCCCATAGCAACAAGCAGCACATCCGGCTTTGTCAACGCAACTTCATTAGCTATTTCAATATCTTCAGACTTCTTAAAGTAGCCATCTCTCGATCCAGCTAGAACCATTTTTGGATATTTATCTTTGAGATTTTTTGCGGCCAAAGCCGCGACTCCGGGAGCAGCTCCAAGGAAAAATATTGAAAAACCAAGTTCCTCCGAAAGTGCACAAAGCCTTTCGACCAATTCAACGCCACTTACCCTGTCTGGTATCTCATGGCCCAACTTTCGTAGTGCCCATACAGGACCGTTTGAGTCGGGGGTAATCAGGGCTGCTTCGCGAAAGATTCGAGCGTAATTCTCGTCTTTTTCGGCGCTCACCACTCCGTTAGAATCAGCAGTCAAAATGAGCTTTGTTGCGTTTCCTTCAAGATATTCTCGTATGAGCTCAATTGTCTGATCCATCGTGACGCAGTCGATAGGCTGTCCGAGAACATTGACTCTCTTTGGAAGAGAAGATGTGGAACCAGTTGAACTTGATGAACTCGACATTGCTCATTCAAGATTGTACCGATTTGTGGGTAGTGGCAATTTGGGTGAATTTCGCACACTATTTCAATGTATTTAACATTGGAATAACAATTGCAGGTCGTATACCATTATCGTGGTTGAAAATAGCTGTAGTAACGGCGTGAACTCAGCCACGTGGGATTCTTTAGGAGAATTTGAAAAACACATGACCCTCAAAAAAGCATTTACGCTCATTGAACTCCTGGTAGTCATAGCAATCATTGCAATTCTTGCAGCCATCCTCTTCCCTGTTTTCGCTCAAGCAAAAGCAGCGGCGAAGAAAGCAGCGACACTCAGCAATATCAAACAAAACGGTACTGCTGTAATGATCTACCTTAGTGACAATGACGACACTTTCGCCCAATCAGCGTACTGTCAACCCGTTGGAACCACTGGTGTAACACCAAACGGTTACGTTATTCCTGGTTCAGGATGCCAAGTTATTTCGGTATACGATGCCATCCTGCCTTACACCAAGAACCGCGACATCTTCAATGACGTTGCTGAACCAGCTGCAGTACCCTGGTCTGCAGTTATGACCAGCCTTGGACTTCGACCAAACTTGGCAGATGTTGCAGCAGGAACATTTGGTGCAAACGCAATTTCCGTTGCAGGTATGACTCCAAACTTTGCACTCTTCGAAGACCCTGCAGTTCCACCAAACTTCGGAACAAACGACCCTGTCATCTCACAGTCTCAACTTGAGTTCAGTGCAGATACAACCATGTTCGCATGTGGACGATACATCAAGGGAACCTTGGCTGCTGTCGGAGCTGCTGGTGGAGCACCTGTCATCAACCCAGAGGCAGACCCAGCTAACCCAATCGGTGCATCAAACACCGCAGGTGTTCAGCAGGAGATCATCAACATCTACCGGGCACCAGGTGCTTTCAGTGGCGGAAACTTCCCAGGAACAGCTCGACACAGCGAGCAAATCATCATCAACTTTGCTGATGGTCATGCTAAGGCATTCAAGCGAAACGCTCGATTCCCTAATCTTGTTGCTCCAGACCCATTCAACTCAGCTGCCGGTGTAATCCGACCTGTATACAACCTTCCGTTCGATATCAACGGAATTCCAAACTATCTCGCAGAATCAAGAGCTTAAGCTCATTATTCTGGAAGGCATTGAGGCGACCTCCTTCGTGGAGGTCGCTTTTTTTGTCAAACTACATGTGACTTATAAAATAAACATCCTTACAGGATGCAATTCCGGTTGTTTGAACGTCCGTCTAACAAGTGCTAGCCTCTTTCATCGTTTCTCTCCTTGTGACTGCACAAATAAAGAGCACACCATTAAAGAACGCTCCGACCGGCTGGGATCCGTTACTGTATATGGGTCGCACTCCACAAGAAATCGTCGAATTGGGTCGAGAGAAATGGTGTCAACAGCACGCAGAATTGATTGGCAAGATACCTTCAGACATGGCGAATGCAAACTTTAAATTCGAAAAGGCGCAGAGAGTCCTTAATTTACAGTCAGTTAGCAAACTTCCGACTTCTGAACAAATATGGATCAAAAAGTTAAGATCTGAAGCGTTGGCATATGGGAGAATTTGCCAAGAAGTTATTTTCTCCTCAAGCGATTCCCTTCCAAAATCAGAACGAACGATTCTACGCTCAAAAGTTGGAGCTGATATGGAGCAACTCTTGGCCGATTGTATCAACAAAAAAAACTCAGCCAAAAGAATTGATTTGACTTTCCAATCAATCTTTGACACTATTAACAATACGCTAAACATTGAGGATGCTGAATCAACGAAAGCGATCAAAAAGCTCACTACAAAGCACAGGCAGTTTCTTAAATTCACGAAATCTGGAACACCATCTAATCAGATGAGAGTGATTACGTTCATGAAGATTTACCTTAGAGATATCACACACATCTTAACAAGCTTTCCAGAGATGTAGGAATGAGTCAAATCATATCCAACCAATTGAATTAAAACTGACTCTCAAGTTTGGGGTAGAATTCTAGGTTCAAAAGCACTTTGTTGCCGCGTTATTGCCATGCAAATTACCCGAGAAGATTTAAATCCCTGTACCATCAAACTGAGCGTAGTTTGCTCTCCTGAACAGGTATCAGACGCCTTTGACCGAGCTCTCAAGGCCATTTCCAAAGAAGTTCGGCTTCCTGGATTCCGACCTGGTCATGCACCTAAACATATGGTCGAAAAAATGGTGAGCAAGGACGAACTCTACAATCAAGCCGCAGATGAACTTGTTCGGCGAACTTACGAGAAGGCCCTAAAAGACCAAAACATTGAACCCGACCCAGGCGTTCGACCATCGGTGGAACTTGAAGAACTTGACCGAGAAGCAAAAATAGCAACGTACTCGGCAAAGGTACCACTCCCTCCAAAGATTGAATTGTCGGAATACAAAGGGCTTCCAGCCAACCGACCTGCTATCGAAGTAACGGACGAAGAGGTTCAATACCAAATCACTGAACTACGCAAGCGACAAGGCAGCCGAGAAGCAGTTCTTGACAGAAACGCTCAAGAGGGAGACTATGGTGTAGTTAACATCAAAGTTGAAGGAGAATCCGGCGAAGGACGTACTTTCATGGTGGTCATCGGTCAAACTTTCCCATCACTTGACGCCGCTCTTCCAGGTATGGCAAGCGAAGAAATGCGAAGCGTTGAACTTGAGTTCCCTGACAACTTCTCAGATAAGGCACTTGCAGGAACCAAACAAAAGTCACAGATTACGTTGAACTCCATCAGCGCAGTATCCATGCCCGAATTAAACGACGAGTTTGCTAAAGCTCTCAATTCCGATTCGGTTGAGGAACTTACTGCACGAATGCGAGAAAGCATTGTCCAAGCAAAGGAGCAGATGACCAGAGACATGGTTCAGGATCAGTTGCTCGAATCACTTCGAGGAAGTTCGAAGATTGAAGTCAGCGACAACATGTGGGAAGCATTAGCAAACCAGCGACTGTCACAAATCTCACAAGAAGTTCGACGCCAAGGCAAAACCATTGAAGACTACGCAAAAGAAAACGGTATGACCGTTGACGAATTGGTGAAAGCATGGCACGAGCAGGCAAAGGTTCATGTAGAAAGAGCTATGGTAGTACGCGAAGTTTTTGCCAAGGAAAAATTAGCAATTACAAATGAAGAGCTCAACACTGAACTCTTCGCCATGGCTCAAGAGTATCAAATGGAGCCAATGGAACTCCTAGAGGCTATGAGAAAGGACGGTTCATTGCAAGAACTGCAGTTCCGTGCTATCTCAAGAAAGGTAACCGATTTTCTCATTGAAAATGCGGTGATAACAGAAACCGCCGAAGTTGGTGGATCTGAAAAGCCAGCCAAAAAATCAACGAAAGCAAAGCCAGCAAAAGAAGCTGATGTAGCAACTGAAGAGGAAGCTCCTAAGAAAAAGGCAACAAAAAAGAAATCTGAGTAGTCATAAAAGGTAGGTGGTAGTTGCCACCTACCTTTCAGTTCTGTAAATTTTCTCGTTGACTAGCAATACTTTTGCCAGGCGTTGAAGCTCTGATACTGAATCGAGTGAAATCATGATAAAAGCACGAGAGCCATTTAACGTTTATTCTCACCTAGTTGGCTCAGTTGCCACGTTGATAGGTCTTATTTATTTAATCTCTTCGCGCCCCACTACCCTGCTAGGCACTTCCAGTTTTATTATTTACGGACTCATGGCGATGTTCATGTTTACCGCTAGTACGATTTACCACTGGACCAATCAAGTGAAACATGGATTGCAGAAGATGGACCACTGTGCCATTTATCTCATGATTGCTGGTACTTATACTCCGGTTTGCATCTTGGGTATTGGTGGACAAACTGGCTGGATTGTTCTGGCAGTTGAGTGGATTCTTGCTACCATTGGTGTGGTCGCAACGCTAACAATGACCAAACCACCAACTTGGCTGCGATTGGTTCTGTATTTAGTAATGGGCTGGATGATTCTTCCTCTTGTTGGCTTACTGATGAATAAAATTCCAGTTACGGCAATAATCTGGATGGTTTTTGGCGGACTTGCATATACATTCGGCACGATTGTTTACGCTTCCAAGCGGCCAAAGCTTTGGCCCGGAAAGTTTAGTTCTCATGAACTTTGGCATGTTTTTGTTGTTGCTGGAGCAGTATGTCACTTCGCAGTAATGACCTACCTGTAAGCCACAAAAAAACCTCTCAAACTTAGCTTGAGAGGTTCGAAGCTTATGTCAATGACAATTGGTTCTTAGTTATCTGAATACAAGTAGAACTCGTATGGATGTGGTCGAAGATCTACCGCATCGCACTCATGTTCAAGTTTGTATTCGATATAACTTTCGATGAGTTCCTTTGTGAACACGTCTCCCTTCAACAAGAATTCGTGGTCATTTGCCAAGGCAGCTAATGTTGCTCGAAGCGAACCAGGAGTTTGTTGGATCCCCGCTCGCTCTATGGCCGGCAGTTCGTAAAGGTCCTTATCCAAAGGCTTAGGCGGTTCAATTTTGTTTTGAATTCCGTCAAGACCAGCCATCAATTGAGATGAGAAAGCCAAGTAAGGATTCGCCATTGGATCTGGGGCGCGGAACTCAATCCGCTTTGCTTTAGGAGACTTGCTCACCATAGGAATTCGAACACAGGCCGATCTGTTACGAGCGGAGTACATCAAATTGATTGGAGCCTCGTACCCTGGAACCAGACGTCGGTAGCTGTTTGTGGTTGGAGCAGCGAAGGCAAGTAGCGCAGGAGCATGCTTGAGAATCCCGCCAATGTACCAGCGAGCGTTGTCACTCAAACCAGCGTAGCCGGCCTCGTCGTAGAACGTCGGTTCGCCGTTCTTCCAGATTGACTGGTGGCAATGCATTCCAGAGCCATTATCTCCGAACAACGGCTTTGGCATGAAGGTGGCGAAAAATCCGTTCATGAAAGCAGTCTGCTTAACGATGTACTTGTACATCATCAATTTATCAGCCATGTACACCATGGTGTCAAATTTCATATCAATTTCGCATTGACCAGCCGAAGCAACTTCATGGTGGTGCATTTCAACATTGATTCCAGCATTAATCATGTTCAGACACATTTCTGAACGAAGGTCTTGAAACTTATCAACTGGACCGCATGGATAGTAGCCACCTTTTGGTCGAATGGTGTAGCCAGGATTGTCCTCATTGCCACTTTCCCAGTGTGCTTCGTGCGACTTAATCTTGAAGAAGTTATGCTCTGGATTAACCGAGTAAGTCAAACTATCAAACACAAAGAATTCTGCTTCAGGACCGAAGAATACAGTGTCACCAATTCCCGTTGATTTCAAATACTGTTCAGCTTTGAGTGCGGTGTATCGTGGGTCCTTTCCGTAGGGTTGTCGAGTCAAAGGATCTTCGATATTACAAATCACAACCGCAGTCGGAGCTTGTGCAAAGGGATCCATGAACATTGAATCTGCATCTGGAATCAAAATCATGTCAGATTCATTGATGGTTTGGAATCCTCTGATACTTGAACCATCGAAAGCAAGTCCATCTTCAAACTTACCCTCGTCAAAATGGTTGATTGGAATAGAAAAGTGCTGCCACGTCCCCATAAGGTCCGTGAAGCGAATGTCTACGAATTGTGCGTCGTTTTCTTCGACGAATTGAAGTGCTTTTTTGGCTGGTGACATAAGGCTCCATGGTCAGAAGGAGACCCAGATTGTACACAAGTACACGAAGCCTCCCCCTAAACTCGGTCCCGCTCGCGACGTTGCAAACGATTGGCTCAATTATGACTCTTTTGCCCAAAGCCTGAATAGGGTCTTTCTTAATAAAATCCGATTATTTTTCCACCTTAGGACATCGAATTATAAGAAAGGAACATAAAAGAAATAACTTACGATTAGGGAAACAATTTTCCTGAAATTAGTGCAATTTGGTCTGCAATTTGTATAAGGTGATTGAACAAACCTCTAGTTCTTCATTGAACAGAGAGTGAGGGCAAAATGGAGATATCTAGACGTAACTTGCTAACTGGTGCCATGGGACTTACCATCGCACCTATGCTCCCATCGCAAAGTTCAGCGGCCCAATCAAACAATTCAACCAGTGCAATTATGAAACGACCTATCATCGGAAGCGGAGAGCACACGTACGAAGTGTTCCACGACTGGCTAGTGCCACCCAAGAATCTTAATTGGGGAGATACACATGGCGTGACAACTGACTCAAAAGGCAATATTTACATTGCACACACAGTGGGTTCTGGAAGTATTAGTAAGGACACGATTTGTGTTTTTGACCAAAGCGGAAGATTCGTCAAATCATTCGGCTCAGAATTTGCAGGTGGTGCACATGGTCTAGATTTACGCAAAGAAGGCTCAAGCGAGTACTTATACATTTGCGATGTAAACCGTCGTATTGTGGCCAAAACTGATTTGAATGGTCGTGTGGAATGGGAAATTGATTATCCAAAAGAATCTGGAAAATACGCCAGCAGAGACCAATGGAATCCAACTAACATTGCATTTGCTCCAAACGGAGATATCTTCATCGGAGACGGCTACGGCTCAAGTTATGTTCACAGATACACAGCCGAAGGAAAATACGTGTCCACAATCATTGGCCCTGGATCTGATAAAGGGCAGGTCTCTTGTCCACACGGGCTTTGGGTTGACCAGCGAGATAAGAAAAATCCGAAGCTACTCGTTGCCGACAGAAGTAACAATCGCATTCAACAATTCACACTTGATGGCATCCACCTTGGATTCATCACCGAGGGAGTTCGAAAGCCGTGTCACATCCACTTCAACCATGGTTTAATGTTGGTGCCAGATCTTGATAGCGTTGTCACGATTTATGGTGCCGACAATAAGCCAGTAGTTCATCTTGGAGACGGGCATCCTTCAAGCCTAAGAGGAGCACCCCGAAAAGATTACATTCCTGGAAAATTTATACACCCTCATGGTGCCGCCTGGATAAACCAGCGAGATATTGTGGTTGCTGAGTGGGTTCCTACCGGACGTGTCACCTTGCTTCGCAGAGTCGGATAAGTAAGGTTTACAAAGTCACAAAAAAGCCCAGCTAGGAGCTGGGCTTTTTTGTGTGGAGGCATACTCCACTAACGAGTTACAGTGATGTTCGCAGTCCTAGTGACTCCATTTCTAGATGCTGTAATTGTAACCGCTCTATTGGTAGTCGTTCTCGAAGTATTAATTATAAACGTTGCACTCGTGGCACCTTGAGGAACAACTACTTGACCAGAAACTCTTGCAAATGACGTATTGTTCGATGAAAGTATCACCGTTGCACCGCCAGCAGGAGCTGGTCCACTCAGAGTAACTGTTCCAGTTGAACTAACTCCACCGCGTACCGTTGATGGATTAATTGATACCGAGCTCAAGTTTACAACCGGGGCCGCAACAACATTCCAACTTACGATCTGAGTTGCCCAATTGTTAGTCGATGCGACAGTCATCGCCACACCCCAGAACTTAGTGTCGTCAAGCGGATCAACATCACAGCCAAAGTAGTCTCCCCATCGAGCTGAAGCGTAGTTGTTGCCTGCACTCGTAGCAAGTATTTGAGGAGCTCCCATTGTTCCTGCCGCATCAGATGCAACTCTTCCCGTCACCGCTACATCAGCTGTAATGGAGGTGTTACAACGTGTAAATATGGCTCCAATGCTTCCTACTGAGTTGATAGCGACCGCTGGACAGATGTAGTTTTCTGTAGTGGAGCCAAGTTGACCGGACTGGGTAAGCGTTGGAAGCCCAGATGCTGGCCAGCTTCCGGTGTTCAATTCATACCAACGACATGACTTAAATGAACCGTTCTGAACGCAGTGAGAAGTAACCAATTTTCCACCTCTCCATGCTGCATTCATTACCCGTCCGTCCAATGCATCCAATGTTCTGTTGCTTGTGCTTGTTGCAGCTCCACTAGGAACCGTAAATGTTGGAACAGCAACAAAAGCAGACGACAGAGTAGGTGCCGTTGAAGGATTATTGACGCAGTAAACCTTCATGTTGCTTGTCCCACTGCGACTTATTGCATAGATGCCGGTGGCCGTTGAGTCTTGTGCCTCTGCAACTTGAACACTTGCCCCACTAGAATCTCTTAAGCTAAAAGTGCTCACTGCGGCACCAGTGAGTACAGGTGTCTTTGGAATTACGATGAACTGTGCTCCCGCGAAGCCCGAGGTAACTCCAAACATGTTTCCAGTGACTACGTAGGCGTTTTGGTTGCCGCCTAGACCCGGATAGTCTAACCAATAGTTCACACCGCCGACAGTAAGTCGAGCCTCAAGTCGGTAGCGATACCAAGTTCCATTGGGGTCATTGTCGTCGCTCACTGCAAAAAGAAGTTTGCTGGTTTGTGTGGTGTCACTTTGCTCAAGGATTACAAGAACATACCGACCGTTGGCCTTGTCGTAAAAACATTTCGGATCAAAGATAAACGTTCCGGCTCCGAGTCCAGTAAAGAATGCACTCGCCTGCTGCTGGAATTGAGATGTCCCAGTTTTGGTAAAGAACCCAATGGAACTATTGACTACCGACACAATATGATTTGGACCAACTGCAATATCTGGATCAGCGGGAACCCACCCAGTTGCTCCAATCCCAGGAAACTGCCGCTCAATTGCAGTTCGCGGTGTACTGGTCATTTCTCCATATTTCAGGTCGTTTATTGCAGAGGTCAACAGTGGCATCTGCATGGGATTGGACGGCCTCCCAGGTTTAGTCGTAAGAGTGCGATCAATTTGAGGGAAGAATTTTGTAGTATCGATCGGAGATGAATACTCCATCGGATTTTTCGCGGCCTGGTCGGGCGCAGGAAGAATCGTGGTTTGTGCAACCGCACTTGTGAAAAGTGCTGCGAACAAGAGGGCTGATGAGTAGAACTTCATAAGTGAATCCTTGAGATAATTGATTAATCAATTGACGTCAATGATAATCCTTTTGTCAGCAAGAATTCCTGCACTTAGTGTCTACATAGGACTTTTGTCGGGAAGTTATTTTTGACCAGATTCAATGGGCGTACGATTGGAAGGTTCTGAATTCCGAGTAGCCATTCCACACGACCTGAAAGAACCTATTACAGACAGAATAATTATCACCAGAAGGTAAATTCCCCATGGACCCATTCTCCCAAAGCTTGCAAATAATGATTTGAAACTGTAGAGCAAAGCCGTAGGTCGAAATGAAACATTTTGCTTGCCGCACTCACGACATCTAGGACCTGCTGGGCCAATCACCAAACAGCTTGTACAGAAGGGCCTCCCACATCGGCCACAACTCAAAAGTGTCTCAACTTTGGGGTGTTTTGTACAAAAGTGCACCTCACCATTGGCAAAAGCCTGTTGGCGATTGTATTCGTGGAAATCCAGTCCACAACGCCCACAAAAACGGACATCATCTTCATTTTCTCTTGCACAACGTGGACACGACTGCATTTTGACTTTCCAAAAGGTACCCTAGAAGGCGATGAGCGAACTCATTCAACTCGGAAGTCCAAAAGAAAGACCAACAGCACCATCTGCGGACGAATTGAATCTTAGGTTTTCGGAACAGGCTATTTCCGAACTAGAAGCGCTCAAGACCCACTATCCAACGCTCAAGGCGTGCATTTTGCCAGCGCTTTGGATTGCCCAACGTGAATATGGCGGGTTCTTGGATGGAGACGCGATAGCCGAAGTAGCTCATCGCCTCAAAAGAAGTTATGCGGAAGTGCAAGGCGTAGCAACTTTCTACACTATGTACAACACCCAGCACAAACCTGGGAGACATAAAATTGAAGTCTGTACCTGCCTTTCTTGTCATTTCAACAGTGCGTACCGAATGCGAGATTACATAACCAAGAAATTAGGCATCAAGCACGGTGAAACCACACCAGACGGAGAATTCATGCTTGAAGAGGTTGAATGCTTAAACGCTTGCGATCGAGCACCGGTCATTCAAGTAGGGGACCAGTATCACGGACCTGTTGACGAAGCTTACATTGATAAGTTACTGGAAAACCTCAGATCATCCAGCGAAAACACAGTGGTTCGCATGGCTGATCAAATTGTTCAAGTACAACTTTTAGACAAAGAGCGAACCGGAAAAATCCTCTAACAGATTCCTAGACAAACATCGACCCAAAAATCACGTAGGTAAATTTAAATTCATGGCAGAGTACAAGCTTCTTCTTAAGCACGCGACCGAAGACTCGTTCAAAACCCTCAAGGGCTACCAAACAGCCGGTGGGTACGAAGGTCTTAGAAAAGCCGTCGGAATGGACAGACAAGCTGTCATTGACGAAGTCAAGAATTCTGGGCTAAGAGGTAGAGGAGGGGCAGGATTTCCAAGCTGGATTAAATGGAATGGCCTTCCCAAGGAAAAAAAGAGTCCGCATTACATTCTTTGCAATGCCGACGAGGGTGAGCCAGGCACGTTCAAAGACAAGATGCTCATGGAGCGATGTCCATTCCAATTGATTGAAGGGATGACGATAGCAGGTTTTGCAACTCAAGGAGATGCTGGCTACATCTACATAAGAGGTGAGTTCATTGATGCGGCAAAGTCTCTTCGACTTGCAATTGATGAAGCTTATGCCAACAATTTGCTCGGAAAGAATATTTTAGGCTCCGGATTCAACTTTGATCTCTATATTCATTTAGGTGCAGGGTCCTATGAGTGTGGTGAAGAGAGTGCTCTGATGTCCAGTTTAATGGGAGAGCGAGGCATGCCTCGACTAAAATTCCCGCATGCACCACTGCCCACGGTGAGTGGAGCTTGGGAAAGACCAACACTCATCAACAATGTAGAGTCGTACTCATGCGTCCCCCATATCATTGCAAAAGGCGGAGAATGGTATGCCACCCTTGGTGCATCCACCAAGAATTCACGCGGGACAAAGATATTCTCAGTAAGTGGTCACGTAAACAAGCCTGGAAACTATGAAATAGAGTTTGGCACCCCTCTCATCGAACTCCTTGAGCTTGCAGGTGGAATCAAAGGAGGAAAGCTTAAAGCATGTATCCCTGGCGGATCTTCCATGCCAGTCATTAAGCCGGACGAAATTGAAAGAGCGATAATCGGCTACGAAGAAATGCAAGAAGTAAAGTCCATGGTTGGCTCTGGCGGTTGCATGTTCTTTAATGAACACACCGATATTGTGATGCTTGCATGGAGAACGGCTGTGTTTTATGCTAACGAATCTTGTGGGAAATGCACGCCATGCCGAGAAGGTACTCGATGGATGGTTCAGATTCTAGATAGAATTGTTGCGGGTAACGGTCAAAAGGGCGACATGGAGCTACTTCGTGAAGTTGCAGACCAAATTGAAGGTCGCTCATTCTGCGCTCTTGGAGATGCTGCAGCAT
>JAPLCS010000304.1 GCA_026392145.1 Fimbriimonadales bacterium
ACTCGAATTGAAGCGAACTGCCCTTTGGGGTCTTCGAGGTTGGCAAGTGCGACTGAGTTGGACAGTGCCACCGTTGGAGCGAATACCACGCAGTGCAGCCCGAGGCAGATGACTGATCCGATGAAGGTGGTTTGTAGGGCGAGGAGGAAAATGAAAATTGTTGAGAAGCAGTGCAGTATTCCCAGCATTTTTTGGGCTTGAAATCTTCGGTCGGCAAGCCTTCCCATCCACGGCGACATAAACAGGCTTGCCAGCGGCATGAGCATGAAGAGGATGCCTAGTTGGTTGCCATCAATTGCGAGCCCTAGGGGGCGCTGGGCTTGGAAGTAAGTTGGGGCTACTGGTAACCAGGCTCCCCAAATTGCGTATTGGAGGAACATCATCAGCCACAATCGAACGGATTTTGTTGGCACTGATTTAGAACTCACTCACGGATTTTGACTTAATTCGGACGCTGGGAGTTTAGGTGGGTTGTTTATTGGGGCTGAGGGAACTTTAGGGTAACGGTTGTGCCGGTGTTTACCTTGCTTTGGATGTGAACCTCGCCGCCGTGCCGAAGCATGGTGGCTTTCACTATCGCCAAGCCTAAACCTGTTCCGCCATCTTTGCGATTGCGGGACTGGTCCACCCGATAGAAGCGCTCGGTGAGTTTAGGTAGGTGTTCTGGAGCGATACCGGGTCCTTTATCTGTGACAGAAACTTCGATGACTGAGGCGTGGTTTGCCTCTTTCCGCTTGGAGAGTTTCACCTCAATAGGGGTTCCTTTGGGTGAATAGCGTTTCGCATTTTCGATTAGGTTGGTGACAGCTCGATTGATTTCCAACTCGGATCCTTGCAGAGTGAAGTTGTCCGGAGCGTGGAGTTGAATGGGGTGGTTGGGGTCTTGGAGTTGGTTTACAATGTCTTCGACTACCGCCTTGATATCTATGGTTTCGAATGGGGGTGACTGTGTGCCTTCAAGGCGAGCGAGGGTGAGGAATTGCTCCACCATCTGACCCATTTTGTGGCTTTCTTTTTCTGCGAGTACTAGGGCTTCTCGTAGCTCTTCTTCGGTTGATTCCTGTTCGAGCACGGCTCCGGTGGCGAGTTGAATTCGAGTGATGGGGGTTCGTAGTTCGTGTGAAGCATCTCCGACAAACTGTTTTTGCCTTTCTAGGCTTAATTTTTGTGATTGGAACGAGGTTTGGAGCCTTTCAAGCATTGAGTTGAAGGTGGATGCCAGGCGACCAATTTCATCATTGGACTTCACTTCAAGTCGAAGTCCCAATTCTGAATCATTGATTCTTGAGGCGGCATCGGTGACTTTTTCGACGGGTGAGAGTGCGCGATTGGCGAGAAACCAGCCCGCAAGCGTTGCCATTGCGACAATGAATGGAATGAGTACCAGGACAGTTTGGTTATGAGTTTCTTTAAGTCGCTGGAAGTCGGCGAGGTCATGACCTAGTTGCACAAATCCAATGAGTTTTCCTTCGCGGAGAATGGGGGCAGTAACGACCCTTGTTGGAACATTTTGGAAGACAATCTGCACGATTTTAGGACTTTTGAGAGACTTGTCCTTTACGGTATCGGGGTCTAGGTGCCGCTTTTCTGTTGCTAGTCGTGCTTTGCCGTTTGCATCGTAGATGGCGGGTCTGCCGATGTCATTATTTGGTGGTGGTGGGTTGCGTAGTTCTGGCGGCAAGCGATCTTCGAGGCTGTTTGAACCGTTTCCTTGACCTTGGTCTGGTCCTTGATCGAATCCTTGGTTGGGGTTTTGATCGGGGTTTCGATCATTGGGTCTTTGACCGGGACCGGGACGCTGACCGTTGAAGGGTGCGCGGTCGCGAGTCATTTTGGTGCTCATCCTGATTAGGTCTCGGTCTATCGAATCCACGAAGAGCTTTTGGGTTCTAAGCACCAGAAATTCGATTCCGACCATGAGGCCCACAAACACCACGATGGCGTTTAGTAGCACGAGTTTGAGGCGAATCGACATTATTCAGCGCCTTCCTGAATTCGGTAGCCGAACCCATGAATCGTTTCAATCAAGCTTCTCTCTCTTCCCACATCTATCTTCTTCCGCAAAGCGGTGACATGGAAATTAACAGTATTTGACAGGGATTGGTCATCATTCCACACTTGTTCGATGATGTACTCCCTGGAAAGGGTTCTTCCTCGGTTGCGAGCGAGTGATTCTAGGAGCGAGTATTCGCGTGGTGTTAGGTGGAGAATTTCACCTTGTCGTTTGACTATCTTTGACCTTGTTTCTATTTCTAGGTCTGCCAGATAGATTATTGATGACTTTTCCAGTTTGCCTCGGCGGGTTAATGCTCTCACGCGAGCTAATAACTCTTTAATGGAAAACGGTTTGACGAGGTAGTCATCTGCTCCTAAGTCTAGACCTTTCACTCGGTCCTCAATGGCGTCCTTGGCGGTGAGCATTAGGATTGGCACGGGATTTTTTGAGTCTCGGATTGATTGGCACACCGACCATCCGTCACGCAGTGGCATCATGACGTCGAGGATTACTAGGGAGTATTCGTGGGAGCGAATGTAGTCCAGCGCCATCTGTCCGTTGACGACCCAGTCAACGACGTATCCCTCCTTTATTAGCGACCGACGAAGTCGATCACCGATAATGTCATCATCTTCGGCAATCAGAATGCGCATCTTAATCGGAGTATACGTTGGCGCCTATTTGATTGTTATTTGGGAAGGTTTTGGTAAGAAACCTAAAGTATTTTGGGAACTACCCGATACAAATACCAGCATGAGCACTACGACTCCGACATTGCCTTGGACTGGCGAACGAATGATTCCATTCGTCAGCGACTACGCCACCCAAGCAACTCACTGGCAACGGTATTTGTATTTCCGCCCTTGGTATGAGGATGCGGTGGTTGTGGATGCTGCTTGTGGTGAGGGTTACGGAACGGATTATGCGTCTATTTTTGCCAAGTCGGCAACCGGTGCGGATATTTCGAAAGAGGCTACTGACTTTGCGTCCTCGGTTTATCCCACTGCTACGTATGTGACGAAGGACTGCTGTGACTTCGACTATTCCGGCGCGGATTTGGTTATTAGTTTTGAAACCATTGAGCACTTGCCAGATCCTGAGAAGTTTTTGGAAGCGGTGAAGGCTTGCCAGGGAAGAATTGTTATCAGTACTCCGAATCGGAAGCTTTATGACCCCCATGCGAAGTTGGGTGACAAGCCAACAAATCCGTATCACACTATTGAGTGGACTGCGGAAGAGTTTGCTGAGCTTATCCACAAACACTTTCCTGACCGACAGGTTCGGTTCCTTACTCAGAGCCCCATCCTTCCGGGCTACTTGCACGAGGGGCTAGATCCAGATGGTTGGTTTATCATTGCGGTTATTGGTGATGGCGAGTTGCCCCAGTGGCCGAAGCTTGGGTTTGCGATGCCAACGGTTAATAACGCCACTCAGGGCATTGAGTGCATCTCGGCTTTTGTCACTTACTATCCAGGACCCATGGAGTTTGCGGTTGTGCTGAATGGAACGGATGAGGACAATACGACGAAGTGGAGGCAGTTTGCTTCTTCGACGCCTGGGTTTGTCCATATCCTTGAAAATGCAGAGAACACTGGCTATGGTGCAGGTGCGAATAAAGGTCTTGCCTATTTGCAAAAGAAAGGTGGATTCGATGCTTTTGGAGTCACGAATGATGACGTTTATCCATCGCTCGGCTGCTTGAGCGAACTGTCTTATGCGATGCTTCAGCTCCAAAACATGGATCAAAAGCCTGGTCTTCTGGGTGTTGTGTCGAACAAAGTTGCCGGTAAGCAACTCGTTGAACTCAACGGCTTCAACGATTTACCTTCGATGATGCGAACGGCCAACAACTATCTTCGATCGACCAAGTCGAGCGCGACTCCTTGGCCACAGATTAGGGGTCTTTGCTTCTTGATGACTCCTGAATGTTTGTCTGCTATCGGTGGGTTCGATCCTATCTTTGGGCTGGGCAATTTCGAGGATGATGACCTTAATCTTAGGGCAAAGCTTGCTGGATTCACCACTTGGATTGTAGATGGTGCCTGGCTTTATCATGAGGGTTCACAAACATTCCAACAGCTTGAAATCGATTACGATGCCAATATTCAACGCAACATGGCGGTGTTTGGTCGAAAGTGGGGGATTGAGCACCATGTGGAGTTCATCACCCTTGAGAAGAAGCCAGAGGGAACGTCGTTGTATGTACCGTTGGATGCTCAATTTGTTCCCGTCCACAATGTGGTCATTAATGCGAGCGGTGAGACGGTTGATCTCATTCACCAAGCTTCTGACATGGAGTTTTCGTACTGGGTGTTTGCTCAGCTTCGAGCAGGTGGAGTGGAAGTTCGAGAACAGATTCTTGATAGTCTGAAAGCATTGGAAGCAAAGTACGCTACGGCTGCTTAAGCGCTTGTCACGGCTCGTTTCCTATCCTCCCCTGACTTCCTCCCCTGACTGGTAAAATCAGGAGAAGATATGAACGAGCCTTCAAATCCGACTGAATCGTCGGAACACCTCACTCCAGAAAATTCCGCACCTGAGGTCGAGGCCACTGAACAGGTTGGCGAGATTGACCTCAATAAGGTCTCAGATTTGATTCAGAATCTGACGAAAGAGCGCGACCAAATGAACGAGCAGATGCTTCGGACGATGGCGGATTTCCAAAATTTCCGCAAGCGCACCCAACAAGAGCAGGCCATGATTCGGCAGTATGCAACCGAAAACTTGGTGATGAGTCTTTTGCCTGTGTTGGATAATTTTGAGCGCACGGTCGCCGCCGCTGAACGCGGTGCCACGATTGAATCGATGGTTAACGGAGTTCGAGCGGTGGAAAAACAACTCCGCTTCCTGGTTGAGCAGCAAAATGTTACACGCATTGAGTCCTTGGGGGCGCCATTTGATGCGAATCTGCATGAGGCACTTGGCACGGTTGCCACAAACGACTATCCTGTGGATACGGTTGTTGACGAAATTGAACCGGGGTATAGGATGGGCGATAAAGTTATTCGACCTGCGAAGGTTCGAGTCGCAGTAGCTCTAAGTTAAATTGGCGTAACCCACCCTCACTGAGCAGATGTCATGAGCAAAAAACACTTTGGTACCGATGGAATTCGAGGAGTTGCAAACTCCAAGCTTACGCCTGAACTTGCACTGAGTTTAGGTAGGGCGGCGGGGCAGTGGCTTCGAAAGTCGGGAATGACGGCCCGAGTGGTGGTGGGACGTGACACCAGAAAGAGTGGTCCCATGATTGAGATGGCGCTTTCTGCAGGGTTTAACTCTGCGGGAGTGGATGTGGTTTCTATTGGGGTGGCTCCGACGCCGGCGGTTTCATTTGTTGCTCGAACTGGCGATTTCAGCCTTGGAATTGTGATCTCAGCTTCTCATAATCCGTTCGAAGATAACGGTATCAAGATGATTGGTCCAAACGGACACAAGCTTCCGGATGAGGTTGAAATTGAGATCGAGCGGTTGATGGAAGAGGACTCTCACCGGGCTACAGGTGGTGGCATTGGTACGGTTTCGTACTCTCCGGAACTGGTGGCTGGTTATCTTGACATGCTGATGAGCATTGTTCCAAGTGGGCTGGCGGGGATGAAGATTGCGGTTGATGGAGCCAATGGAGCGGCCTATGCGATGGGACCGGAACTCCTTAAGAAGCTTGGTGCCGAGGTTGTTGCTACCGCTGTTGAACCTGACGGGGTGAATATCAATTTGCACTGCGGTGCGACTCATCCTGATACGATTCAATCCCTTACGAAGGAGTCGGGTGCCTGTTTTGGTGTTTCTTTTGACGGTGATGCTGATAGAGCGGTGTTTAGCGACTCTAAAGGTCGGCTTATCAATGGTGACCGCACCATCGGTATTTGGGCGGAACATGAGCAGAGCGTTGGAAGACTCGTTCCTCCTGTGGTGGTTGGAACGGTCATGACCAATGGTGGGTTTGAGCACTATGCCGTGACGAAAGGGATTCAACTCGAGCGGACTCCAGTTGGAGATAAGTACGTTTCACAGCGGATTGGTGAAACCAAGGCGCGAATCGGCGGGGAGCAAAGTGGGCACATCATTTTCCCTGAACGTGGCCCGACTGGTGATGGCCTGGTTACGATGCTTGAGCTTCTTCGAGTCATTGTGGAGTCGAAACGTGATGCTGCGAGTTACTATGATGCCTATGAACCATGGCCTCAGCTGTTGACGAATATGAAAGTCGCCGATCGTTCTACTTGGAATGATGGTGAACTTGTGCAATCGGCGATTGAGCAGGCCACCAAGGACCTTGTTGGACGGGGCAGAATTAATGTTCGTTCATCGGGAACTCAAAACCTGGTTCGAGTTATGGTCGAGGCTGATACTTATGATCTCCGAGATCTTGTTTCTGCTTCGGTCGTTGGTGCGATCACCCGAGAAGCTGGCGGAGAAATTGTTAATAAAACGGACTTAACTTATGCTCTTGGCGATTGATGTTGGCAATACCCATACCGTTTTTGGTTTGTGGAACGGAAAAGAGTGGGCGGAAACGTGGCGACATCGGACCGATATTGAGGCGACCGAAGATGAAATTGCGGCTTGGTTACGTTCGATGTTTGAGCTCAGTGGTTACTCTTTTTCGGTTGATCATGTTGCTTGTGCCTCAGTTGTGCCTGG
>JAPLCS010000385.1 GCA_026392145.1 Fimbriimonadales bacterium
CATCGGTCCCCTCATCGATAAAGGATCGTTCCTCGGAATGCAATCGGCACTAGAAAAAATTAAGCCCGAAGCAACTGAAATCGTGGGTGGTGAGAGAGTTCAAGTAAAAGAGTGCCCCAACGGGTTTTATGTGCATCCAGCCGTAGTCAAACTCAACGAGCAATCTGAAACAATCTTCACAGAAACGTTCGCACCAATCACTTACGTCATGCCCTACGACTCCCTTGAAGAAGTCATCGAGGATCACAATACGGTACCGCAAGGACTCAGTTCAGCAATCATGACCACCGACGTCCGAGACGCTGAGTTCTTCAAGAGGTACAGCGACTGTGGCATCGCCAACGTGAATATCGGTACCAGTGGTGCAGAAATTGGTGGAGCCTTCGGAGGCGAAAAAGAAACCGGTGGAGGCCGAGAGTCAGGCTCCGATTCCTGGAAGGCGTACATGAGACGACAAACCAGCACAACCTACTTTGGAAGAGCAAAACCTGCGCTCGCTCAAGGCATCAAATTCGACTTCTAATTCCGACAAACACTCGAGACAAAAAATCGCCCACTCCTAAAAGAAGTGGGCGATACTAGTTAAAGGCTCACCGGCTCTAATTAAAGACCAGCGTTAGCAACAAAATTCACAATATCCGCGATTCGGCAGCTGTAACCCCATTCGTTGTCATACCAGCTCACAACCTTTGCCATGTTTCCAATGGTAATCGTATCCACCGCACTAAATATGGAGCTGTGGCTATTTCCACGGAGGTCAGTTGAAACCAGCTCTTCTTCAGAATATTGCAAGTAACCCTTCATAGAGCCCTCGGCATATTCCTTCATGGCCGCATTGATTTCAGCGACGCTCGCTTCCTTGTTCAAAACCGCAGTGAAGTCAACGACTGAAACAGTAGGAGTAGGAACTCGGAAAGCCATACCAGTGAACTTGCCCTGAAGCTCAGGAATAACCAAGCCAACAGCTCGTGCAGCACCAGTTGCCGCAGGAACGATATTCTGAGAAGCCGCTCGAGCATCTCTCAAGTCCTTAGAAGCCGTATCCTGAGTTCGTTGCGAATTAGTGAACGCATGAACAGTAGTGAGCAAACCCTTTTCAATCCCAAATCGCTCGTGAAGAACCTTGGCAACCGGAGCAAGTCCATTGGTCGTGCAGCTTGCATTAGAAATAACATGATGCTTTGATGGGTCATACATGTCATGGTTCACGCCAAGAACCACCGTTAAGTCTTCATTCTTAGCAGGTGCGGAGATAATGACTTTCTTTGCCCCACCTTTCTTGTGGTCGACTGCCTTAGTCGCGTCGGTAAAAAAGCCGGTGGACTCAATAACGATGTCCACACCCTGTGATCCCCATGCAATCGCTCCCGGATCCTTTTCAGCAAAAACCGTTATTGGCTTACCATTCACAGTAATCGTCTTTTCGTCATGCTCAACGGTTCCATTGAAATTTCCGTAAGTGGAGTCGTATTTCAATAGATGAGCATTTGTCTTGGTGTCGGTGAGATCATTGACGGCAACAACTTCGATGTCATTGGGATATCGCTCTAAAATGGTTCGAAGGGATAGACGACCAATTCGTCCAAAACCGTTAATACCTACGCGCACTGGCATAAGCTCAAGTTTACCGCATCGATTTTTTTAGTCCGAAATGGCAGATGGATTCACGATCGAAGTACCCGTAGATTCAGCGGATATCTCTCCCGGCACTACCAAATCATCCGACTCACTAACGTCTCTCGCCTCAGCATCAATCACCGATTCAACGGGCTCAACAGGTGCCGTCGCAACACCAGAGACATTCAAAATCTTGAGACTCAAAAGCCACGCCGCCGTAATACAAACAGCACATCCTAAAAACGGCGAATACCGTCCAAAATCGGCACCCAAGTGCAGTTGCTGCCCGAGTGGTTGAAGCTTTTCATACATGGCCGACCCAATAGGTGCCCCAACCATGGCTCCAACCCCCTGAGCCGTCATCACCGCACCAATATTTGTGGCTCGCTTGGTCGGATTGATATCACTTACACTCGCCATCCAAGCGGGAATCGTTAGCAAAAACCCAATCCCAACTGGCAATCCACCAATCAACAGCATCCAAGGGTGTCGCAAGAACGGCAAGAAGGCACCGAGAGCAATCAGCCAAATGCCCACCATACCAATTCCCAACCCCAAATGAACGGTTCGAACCCTCCCAAATTTTTCGCCGATACTTGCCATCTTTCCGCTCAAAGCCGCCATCGCAATCGCCCCAGGAAAAATCATCAGCCCAATAAATGACTCACTCATATTGAACTGCTGAACAGGGAAGATTTTGAAGATTGCAAGTGGAAACCCAACTCCCATGAAAGCAACCACCGCAAGCATCAGAAATTCAGGAATCTGCCTCAATGATTCAATAAAGTCTTTCACACCAGAGCCGTGGGGCTCATCAGCCGCTACTGGTTGAGCCTCTTTAACCCGAGTGGAGGCAAATGAGGCTCCAACGAATAATCCTATAGCAAGCAAAATTCCCGCATACTTGGTACCAGCCAAGTCGTTTGCAATACCGCCAATCGGATACGCCAACGCGATTCCCACCATATAACAGGCGTTCAGATAACTCATCGACTGCTGTCGTTCGCTATCGCTCACCACAGCATTCATTTGTGCAAATGCAGCCGGCCACAACATCGCCACCGCAAGTCCATCCATTGCACGAAGTCCAATGAACGCCAAAACTTCCAGCGGCGCACCATTCATGTGCGGCACCAATAAGCTCAAAATCGAAGTGACAACGCTAATGACAGGACCCGCAATCAATAACTTCCGAGTTCCAAATCGATCCGCAATGTGACCTGTAATCGGCTTAAAGGCGGCCTCACAGAATAAAAAAGCCACCAGTACCAGACCCATGACCGATTCGCCAAACTTTCTGTCTCCTGTCAGATAAACAGGCATGGTCGAAAGATTGAGCGTGGCGTAACCGATCTCGGCAAAAAGGGCAATCAGAAGAACATTTTGCACCTCTCTCCGCCTCCAACAAGGAACCGGAGAACCCTCGGTTGTAACTGTCTCCATCATTTCTCTCAATAGCTTCCGCAAGCCCTAAAACAACTGCGATGCACTTGCCTTAAAGCTACACATGGCACGCTTCCGTTAGTACGTCGCAATCTCCCTCTAGGATGCAATTCCGATAACCGCCACCTTAATGGTACTTCCGATTTTAACATGATTCCTTTACTGGCAGGAAACCGAGGTTTCATCGGTAAACTGACAATCATGTCCGTCGACCTCAATTCCCGCTCCGCAGTGACCGCATTGGACCCCAATAAAATGTGGTTCTTCACCGAAGAATATGCCAACCAATGCAGAAAGGCGCTCACCCTTGGAGACGGAATTGAGCTACCAAAAGGTGACTATAACCTCGCTATGCTCACCGGCTTAGGTGGCTCCGCCGTCGGGGGTGACTACGTACGAGCAATGTTCGAAGCCTACGGTTCAATCCCGTTCATCGTGAACCGCGACTACCACATGCCCTCGTACATCGGACCTAAAACTCTCGTGTTTGCGACCAGCTACAGCGGAAATACGGAAGAAACCCTCTCGGCCTACCAAGAAGCCAAGGCCGCAGGTGCCACTATCGTGTGCGTCACAAGCGGAGGCAAACTCAAGGAATGGGCTCTGGCAGATGGATTTGCTGTCATCACCGTCCCCGGCGGACAACCACCACGAAGCGCACTCGGCTACATGCTCATTCCCGTGCTTGCCGCCGCAATTTCCATGGGTCTTCTCCCAGAGCAAAACTTTGATGCAGCTTTTAAGTTCCTCGAATCCCTCAAAAACGAGTGGACAATCGAAGGATCAAACCCCATAGCCAAAAACCTGGCCCAAGAGTTACACGGAGCACTCGGAATCATCTACGGACTCGGACCGTGGCAGGCAATTATTGCCAATCGATGGAAGGGGCAAATTAACGAAAACTCCAAAAACCACATCTTCGTGAATGTATTCCCAGAGCTCAACCACAACGAGATTCTCGGCTGGGTCAAAGCCGATGGTCAAGGTGTTGCCAAATACGTTGGCATCGTGTTAGAGGACGGATTCGAAAGCGACAAAATGAAGAAGCGAGCAGAAGTAACTGAGCGATTAGTCGCCGATAAGTGCCACTTCACCCACGTTCAAGCCCCAGGCTCGAACCTTCTCGAAAAACTCCTCGGCCTGACCTACTTAGGTGATTTTGTGAGCCTCTACTTGGCCGCCCTCAATCAGGTCGACCCAGAAAACATCGACTCCATAAACATCCTCAAAACCGAGCTATCCAAGGTGCAATAAGGTTCGCTTGAGCCTTTAGGTATTCTGGTAGGTTCAAAATGGCATTTCAAAAGCGAACCATAGAATGTGGAGAATTGAGGGCATCCCACGAGGGACAGACCGTCGTTCTTAATGGCTGGATTCACCGAGTGCGAGACCTCGGTGGACTTTGGTTCGCTGATATGCGTGATCGAACAGGCACCGTTCAACTGTTCCTTGAACCCGAAAAGTTTCCCAATCGTGCCGAAATCAGAAACGAAACTTGCCTTCAAATTATCGGCAAAGTGGCAATGCGGGAGCCAAAGGACCGCAACCCCGAACAACCTACCGGCGACATTGACGTCATTATCGAAAGCTACGAAGTGCTAGGCACCGCCAAGCCCTTACCCTTCCCAGTAAGCGATGAAGTCGCAATGAACCAGGTAAGCGAAGACCTGCGTATCAAGCACCGCTATCTCGACCTCCGACGTGCCTCAATGTACCGAGGTCTGGCAATTCGAGCCGCCGCGAATCGACGCATCAGAGAGTTTCTCAACGGACGAGCATTTGTAGAAGTTGAAACCCCAATCATTACCAAATCAACGCCAGAAGGTGCCAGAGACTATCTCGTGCCGTACCGACAAGAAGCCGGACTTTGGTATGCCCTCCCTCAATCACCGCAACAGTACAAACAAATGCTGATGGTAGCGGGAGTAGAACGCTACTACCAAATCGCTCGTTGCTTCCGCGATGAATCCAGCCGATCCGACCGACAACCAGAATTCACCCAACTTGACCTTGAAATGTCTTTCATCACCCAAGAAGAC
>JAPLCS010000382.1 GCA_026392145.1 Fimbriimonadales bacterium
CCTCGCGAAGTACTCCGAAGATAGCGGAAGAGAACCGTTGCAAGTCACCCCACAAGCCGAAAAGGCACTGCAAGCCTACGCGTGGCCCGGCAACGTAAGAGAATTAGAAAATACGATAGAACGTGCAATGGTGCTCGCTCCACAGTCGTCAAATGAAATGGATGTTAAGCTTTTGCCCGAAAGAGTACAAAAAGCAGCTTAATCAGCCATAATTTAGAAGTAAGGTTCATTGACGAACCAAGATAACTGGACACTGCTTACGTCCAGTCCGAAAGCCAAGGACATTGGCTAAACGACTCAAGGAGGTTCTGATGGTCGTTAATACATTTGTCCGAAAGACATACTTGGTGCTTCCAAGGCCCGTTCGAAAGGCGGTTCGATTTGCTCTCCCTGCGGGGTGGGTGAAATTCATGAATCGTTCAAACGATTCAACCAGCGAAAGCATCATTGATTCTGTAGATGCGATTGGAAACTCAGTTTTCCGACACCTATGGAACGACTGAACGCTAGATTAAAATCCAGTGCATTCAGTTAATTCTCGCGAGATCGCCAAAAGGCGATCTCGTTTCATTTGAACAGAGGCAAAATTCGGTAGAATAGAGCTTCATCGGAAGTTAATTTCCCAATGGCCGCAAAAACAACGAACGGACGCACCACGCGGCGCCGAAAAACAGATTTAAACACGAGCACTAACCAAAGCTCACCTCGCAGTAACGAACTCATCGTGAACGTCTCCAATCGTGAGACGCGGATAGCACTCCTAGAAGACGGAAAACTTATGGAATTCCGTGTGGAACGGGAGGAAAGGGTCGTAGGTTCCATTTTCAAAGGAATCGTTCAAAACGTTCTTCCAGGTATGGAAGCCGCATTTGTTGACATCGGACTCGAGCGAAACGCCTACCTCAGCATCGCTGACATCCTGCCAGAAGGAAGCGGAGACAACTCCCCAGCCTCAGTCAGACGTTCCGAGTTGAGACGAAGAAAAATCAAAGATCTACTTAAGCCTGGTCAACAGGTCATGGTTCAGGTCACCAAAGGTCCGCGTGGGACCAAAGGTGCCCGAGTCTCCAGTCGAATTTCCCTTCCCGGACGCTATGTCGTCCTCATGCCTGAATCAGCAAGCGTAGGCGTCAGCCGAAAGATTGAAGATCGGCGCGAACGAGAACGACTAAAGAAGATTGGCGAAAAAATTTGTCCCGAAGGCTTCGGACTCATTATGAGAACCGAATGTGAGGCAAGAACAGAACTCGAACTGAGAAGCGACGTACTCTATCTCGTCCATGTTTGGGAAGAAGTCACCAAACAGGCCAAGCGACTTCGTGCTCCGGCATGCGTTCACCGAGACCAAACCCTTCTTTTCAGAACGGTGCGAGATGTCTTTGGAGAAACCATCACCCGAATGACGATTGACGACCCAGACGAATACGAAAAAGTACACGTAATCGCCAAAGCAGTCGCCCCAGCAATGGTCAGCAAAATTCAACTTTATGATCGAAGTGAGCCAATTTTTGACTTCTACGGAATCGAAAAAGAGCTAGATCGAATCATGCAGCACCATGTGCCGCTTCGGTCAGGTGGATACCTCGTCATTGACGAAATGGAAGCCCTCACTGCCATCGACGTGAACACCGGTAAGCACATTGGCTCAACGGCCCTTAACGACACCATCATCCAAACCAATATGGAAGCAGCGGATGAAATCCTCCGCCAACTCCGCCTGAGAGATATGGGAGGCATCATCGTGTGCGACTTCATTGACATGGAAGACGCTGCCGCTAAAAAGAAGGTCTACGACCACTTTGACAAAGGACTAGAACGCGATCGTGCTCGCACCCGAATCGGAAAGATTTCCTCCCTCGGACTCCTCGAACTCACTCGGAAGCGAACAGGTGAATCTGTAACCCAAGAAATCACCGAAAGCTGTCCCATGTGCATGGGCGTAGGCAGAATCCCGAGCAAGGAAACCGTAAGCCTTTGGATCGAACGAGACATGAGAAGACGGATGCAAGAAGAAGGCAACGCCTTCCTTGTCGAAGCTCACCCTGCGGTTGTCGAGGCTCTTATTGGACTCGATGGAGAAAGTGTTGAGGAACTTGAACACGAAATCCGAAAAGGCATTTATATTCGAGCCAATTTCGACCTTGAATACGAAGAGTACGAAATCACAGGTGCCACCGTCGACCTCCTCGACAGAGAACTGGCAATGTACCGACGTTCTCAAGTCATCGAAGTAAACGTCAGACGCTCAGCCTTTGAAGGCTCCAACAAGGTGATCGGATGGACCGATGAAGGATTCTACGTCGAACTCTCAAACTCAGAAAATGCCATCGGTCAACGAGCAAGAGTAGTTCTCCGAGATATACGACGATCATTCTCAGTAGCCGACCTCATCATGCCGGGCGCCCCCGCACGGTAGCAAAGAAATACCGCCATGCCGATGCACCATTGGAATCCGTTTAGCAAAGAAAGAAAGCTTGAACGGAAAGACCAAATCATCGGCTGGCTCATGTTCATCGGCCTCATCATGCTCTTCGGATGTGGATGGGGCACACTCATGCTCGCGTTCATCGTCCGAGAAGGTGGAATTGACTCAATCTTCAACATCATAAAATGGGCGCCAGTTGTTGGTCTACTCATGTATCTGTCTGGACTTGCTTACGGCATCTATTCCGAACGAACGGAAAATACAGGAACGAGGAAAAAGATTCCAAACAGCAGAATCATTGCGCGATATGCCATCACTCGAGACCACCTAATGGTCACAAACGAATCCGAATTTGAGTTCCTTGATCGCCCGAAGTATTACGTCAAAATCCTTAGCCCCAAAGAAGGTTCCATTGAATACCAGTGCCAACCGGTGGTCTTTTACCAATGCGGCGAAGGAATGATGGGAGATGCCGAAGTACAAGGACTGTGGCTAGGCGCGTTCACGCCATACTTGGGCACCGAGCAAACCCACGTGGGAAAGAGTTTTTAGGCTCCAATACAGAACATATCGATAAGCAATCTCATCGTGCACAACTAAACAAAATGTTGTCAAAAAAATAGGAAGACGGACGAATACGTCATAATTAAACTGACGTAATTAACTAAAGAGCTAAGGTCGTCCCATCTGCATGAATCCTATTCTGCCCATACTGTTGCTCCTGTTCTTCCACGGTTCTGTCATGAGCCGAGGACAAGGTTATGCTCCAGCAAATGGCATCGCAGTCTCATCGGCAGATTATTTTGCTCTCAAAGTAGTTTTTGAGCAGTCACAAACCAATCGGTCCAACGACCACGCACCGTCCATACAGACAGTCGAGTCCCCCCAAAGCGAGGCATCTTCACCACAAAGTGGAGAGAACCAAAAGGTTCGGGACCTTTGGCAATCACAATCCGAACGCTCCAGAGACGGTCCGTCAGCGTAATTCGCGACACATCTTCCTACATCAAGGCTTAACTTCGCGGTCCCATCATCCTGCCCTGATGCTCATTTTCCTGCCCAAATCGGGCACAAACAAAACATGATTGAATTCTTAAGAAAACTATTTGATACATCCAAACGCGATGTCGAAGTCCTCTTGCCAACGATCGAAAAGATCAATGCCATGGAAC
>JAPLCS010000357.1 GCA_026392145.1 Fimbriimonadales bacterium
AGACTTCCGATTCCAAGGAATCAACGCACGATAATAGTCGTACAAATCATCGGTACGAACTTTCTTCGCCGCATACTCCTGCTTGTTAGTAAGCTGAACTCGCACAGAGCCCACGTCGTTGCGGCGAGTGCGCAACGTCACATGAAGTTCACCTAAATCATAGTTCAGACCCGAAACATCTTGAACATGCTGGATAGCACTTAAAGTCACTTTCTTGTCGTTTGGCAGAGCGGGAGTTGAATATTCTGAGGGCAAAATACTCAGTTCCGAGTTAGTGTTCCCATTGCCATCATCAACGTTCTTTGCCGCCTTCGGGTCGACGATCCACTCTTCACCATCTCGCACGAATTTGTACTGGTGCTTCCCAAACTTCAGCTCAATCTTAGTGCTCCAAGTTCGTCCGTCCTGCCCAGCCTTCATAAAGTGGGCATTCTTGTCCCAATTGTTAAACGTTCCCGCCACCGATACGGACTTTGCAGGCTTATCTGAAACGAAGACAAACTCATGCAATCGAGAGTCCTGGAAGATTGCTCCAACCAAAACCAAAGAAGAAATCACTTCAGCACCTCACTGCGCAAGGAACTGCTTCGAACCGTGAGGGTCGTCGGAACAATAATTCTTCGGTCCGTCAAAATCGGTTTATCATCAATAATTTTGCTCAGGCGGTGGACAGCTTTAGAAACCAAGCCCTGAATGTTGAGGTTCACACTAGTCAATCCACCTCCAATCATTTCACACAGGCTCGTGTCGTTAAAAGACGCAATGCCCAAATCTCGGGGAATCTGAAGCCCCAAATCGCGAGCCGCCGTCGCCACACCAAAAGCCATAAAGTCGTCCAAAACTACCAAAGCGTCGGGACGCTCAGACGATTTCAAAATATCGGTTGCCAGCCGCCGCGAAGACTCACTTCCAAACGCAGAGTGATAAACCAAATGCTCAGCCTGCTTTCCACGTAGGGCACGCTGATACCCGGCGATTCGGTCGTCACTCACAGTAATTCCTGCACGAGCACCCAAGAAGCCAACCCGCTTGTAACCCTGTTCAATCATGTGATTAGTGACTTCCTCAGCCGCAATCACGTTATCGTTATCAACCGAATGAACCTCAGCAAAATGCAATGGATTACCGAGTAAGACAAACGGAAACCCTTCAGCCTGCAATCGTCGAATCCGATCATCAGCTGCTTCAGACTCAACCAAAATTAAGCCATCAACCCGCCGAGTACGAAGGAGTTCATCATAAATAGCGACCTGATAAAATTCATCCGAAGCGACATCCACACAAAGGTGGTAATCCCTACCGGAAAGTTCTTCAACCAGATAAGAAATCAAGTTCGCATAAAACGGGTCATTGGCAATTCCACCCTGCGGGCGCTTAATAACTAATCCAATCAAACCCGACTTCTGGTTTCGTAATGCACGAGCCCGAACATCTGGCTGGTAATTCTTCTGCTGCATGACCGCAAGCACACGGTCTCGAATTTCATGTTCAACCCGAACATCACCGGAAAGCACGCGGGAGACAGTGGCCTGAGAAACTTCTGCTAAGCGGGCAATATCTCGCTGTGTTACTCTCACTATCTACCTCCATTGGTGTAAGTGAATTCTCAGGACATTCTGTGAATTCGTATTCTCACCGTATCTTATCACAAGAATTCGTATTCACATTAAATTTTCTTTAAAATAACAAAAAAAGTCCCAGTACCTTCACCAGCACTGGGACTTTCATTTTTTTGTGGGAAATCTTAGAGTTCGATTCTCTTGCTGCCGCCGGAACCACCATCGTTACCGTCCATGATTCTTTTCACGAACGTAACCAATTCCATAGGGTTGAATGGCTTGGTCAAGTACATGTCCGCGCCGTAGTGATAGCCTTCAAAAACGTCCTTATCTTGAGCCTTTGCCGTCAACATGATTACTGGCAATGATTCGGTTTCTGGCTCTCGTCGAATAGACTTAAGAACTTCAAATCCATCCATGTAAGGCATCATAACGTCGAGAACACACATATCGGGCTTCTCAGACTTAACTTTCTCCAGGCCTTCTTTTCCATCAAAAGCGGTGACTACGGTGTAGCCATTTCGTTCAAGGTTAACTTGAATCAATCGCACAATATGTCTTTCGTCGTCACAAACCAAGATCTTCTTCGGCATTCAAATCTCCAAAAAGGTTTCCCGCGAGGTTACCCTCACCTAGCTACGAATCGTACCACAACTGCAACTCAATCATGAGCACACGTAACAAACTTTATTATGCCTTCATTTATAACACTTTGTATATTTTCTGAAAAGGTTCTGTGAGGACTTCCTCACTCTTTTCACCACTCAGCCACTACAAACGTGTGATCACTAGGCTTTTCAAGTTTCCTGGGTGGCACATCAATATAACAGCGGTGACAACTTTCTGCTAAATCTTCAGTCGCATAAATGTGATCAATTCGCCATCCAATACCGCGATCAACCGCTCCCGGAATCGTAAATTCCCAATACGAATAATGACCACCACCAAACTCATTGAGACGGAACAAATCGATAAGTCCATAGCTCAAAATACTTGACAATCGAGCAAACTCATCTCGATGGTGACAAACGCCGCCTAACAGTTTAGGGCTGTCATACACATCATGAGGTTGAGGAGCAATGTTAATGTCACCCATCCAAATAAGCGGCGTTCCTTGGGGAATTGAACCAATATAATCGGCAAATTTTTCAAGCCAAGCCATCTTGTACGCCCACTTCTCCGAACCAACTGTATTGCCATTAGGGACATAGGTGTTTATTATCCGAATCCCCTGAAATGTCCCGGCAATAATACGTGCATCCTCAGACAGTTCGCCATCAGGAAATCCCGTGACAACATCTGTCATCGGCTCCTTAGACAAAAAGGCAACCCCATTC
>JAPLCS010000350.1 GCA_026392145.1 Fimbriimonadales bacterium
GTTTTACGATGGCTGGAAGTTCTCAAAGTTTGGTCGCTTGACAGTGCCACCCCAGTTACCATCGCTTACCTCGCCCACGCAAGTGGCACGTCGAATAGAGGGCTTCCGTAGTGATTGAATTTGAATTAACAAAGGAATTAGACTCAGACGCTGCCATTGAATACTTAAATAAACTCATCCAACAAAATAGGCGAGTTTATAATATCGAAGTTATTTTTAAACCTGGTGCTCCGAACCCTGCAAAGATGCCAAACCCTGAAATGTGGATCTATGACGATCCAGAAGGATCGGACCCTGACGCGATCAAAAAAGATTGCATGAGACTTGTGACCGATGCTACGGGGATGTTCGGAAAGCTAAATATACGATTCGAGATTATTCACGACTAAATGTTACAGTTGTCTAAGTCAAGGCATCTTGAAGCAGGTGTAATATTATAGGATTACCGTTTAGGCACTAGTATCTAAACGGTAAGTAGAAACAGCTATGGAGCGGATGCTGTCTTGCAGAATGTATGGTTGAAAAGGTTTTCCAGATTTAATAACTCCGTTTTTCGATGGTTGGAAGTTCTCGGTGTTTGGTCGCTTGACAGTGCCACCCACAACATTTTTCTGGCTACCATTGCTTACCCCGCCCACGCTAGCGGCTCGTCGCTAAGGAATTCGGCAATAAGGCTGGCGACTTCTTTACTGCGCACGATTCGGGCGTGACCTAATCCTTCGGTGAGGTGAAGTTGTGCATCGTTCCAGGCTTGGTAAATGATTTCGGAGTCATGAAAGTTTACGTCTTCGTCGTCTTTGTCGTGGATGATGAGGCAGGGCTGAAGGAAATTGCGGGCGAGTTCTGATGGCCTTGCTTGCATGACTCGTTCCCAGCCAATTTTGGAGTTCCAGAGTTTGCTTACTGGTCCGAACATGTCGGGATCGGCGTTTAATACTTCGAGGAATCGAGTTAAGAAGTCGGTGAGTTGGTCGCGGGGTGAAATGAGTACCACTCGCTCGGCTTGGAGGTTTTTTGTGAGTGCAAGAGGAAGGCAGGTTGCACCGATTGAGTGTCCAATTACTGCGTGGAAGGGTCCGTGGTTGGCACCAATTTCGGATACGGTTTCGGCAAAGTGGAGCATGGTGCTTTCTTCTCCGTCAGAATCACCATTTCCGATGGCATCGAATCCTATGACTTCGAATCCGGTGTTTAGAAGAGCGTTGATGATTGCCCACATTGCGGTGGAGCGACTTCCCCACCCATGCTGAACTAGTACTTTCTTTGCGGTTCCTGTCTTTTCGACGGGTGTTGTTAATCCTGCTGGAGGTGACCACTGATGCCCTCGGATGGTGTGGTCCCAAACTTGGAGGGTGAGGGGGGTGCCTTGGTCAGCAAGTTCTTGTTCCCTTCTTGCTCTTGGAGCGGGTCGGCCAGGGGTCATGAACATTTTGAATATTTCTTCTGGCGTGTATGAATCAAAGGGCATACGCCAAGTGTACCGTTCCAAATATTGGGGAATATTTCCCCACTTAATGCTCAATAATACGCCATATTGGAGTATTATTGAGGTCTATGCTATTTGAGCGGAGTGCTAGTCAGCGGGTTCGGGATGCGATTGGGGATACACCTGTTGTAGCGATTGTGGGTCCTCGTCAGTGCGGTAAGAGCACGCTTGCGCTTGAGTTTGCGGAAGGGAGAAAGTATTTAACGCTTGATGATCCGGTTCACCTTGCTCATGCCAAGGAGAATCCTGCGGACTTTTTGAAGGCTCACGGGGCTCCACTGATTATTGATGAAATCCAGCGAGCTCCGGAACTTTTTTTACCCCTTAAACTCATGGTCGATAAGCATAGGACGCCTGGTTCTTATATTCTCACGGGCTCTGCCAATGTGCTTCTGTTGCCTAAAATTGCCGATTCGTTGGCGGGAAGAATGGAAGTCATAGATTTATTGCCGCTTTCCCAGTCAGAAATAGAGGGGCGAAAGTCGAACTGGGTTGATAACATTTTTTCGAACTTGCCGACTGAAACAGAGGCTTCGGACACGATACTTTCAAGGGTATTGAGGGGTGGATTCCCTGAACCGGTGGTTCGAGCATCGAAGCGACGAGACGCTTGGTTTCAGAGTTATGTTCGCACGCTTTTAGACCGGGATGTGCGTGACCTTGCCAATATTGATGGTCTTACCCAGCTTCCTAAGTTGTTGAGACTTATTGCTAGTCGTGCTGGTGAGCCGCTGAATCTAAGTTCTTTTTCTCGAGAAACGGGACTTCCGCATACGACTCTTACGCGGTATGTGGATCTTCTGCAGGCCCTTTATTTGATTCACATGGTGCCGGCTTGGTCGTCGGATATTGACGTCCGACTGGCGAGAACTCCAAAGGCTTATCTGATTGATTCAGGGTTAGCCGGGTATCTGAACCAGACAGATGAGAGGTCACTTTCCCACTCTGAGGCTTTGAGGAAGTCGTTAGTTGAGACGTATTTGGCGAGTGAGCTTAAGAAGGCCATTTTAACGGCCGAGGGAACTTATGAACTATTTCATTTGAGGACGGTCAAGAACAAAGAAGTTGCGTTTTTGATTGAGGCGAGAGATGGAAGGGTGGTTGCGATTGATGTTCGAGACGAGGAAGTGAGTGGCGTCCATTCAACGGAGCGAATTGATTATGTGCAGGAGATTGTGGGGGACAAGTTCCACCGTGGTGTGGTTCTGAATTATGGCAACGAGGCTCACATTCTTACGACAAAAATATCTGCGGTTTCTATCCTGAGTCTTTGAATTGCGGTGATGAGGTAACTCGCAATAATGCGGGTTTAGGTCAGGATGCTAACGCGGAAAGACCTTACCTAGGGAGTAGTTATTCACTTTCTCGGGGTTTGGTGCGTACATGAAGCAGGGGGCAAGACTAGGGTTTAGGCAGGAGGTCGGGTTAAAGGTTGACCCCAAGCTATTGCTGACCAGTCAGATACTGCAGCATACACAGCAAGAGCTTGAGCAAGCGATTAGCACTGAATTGAATGAGAACCCTGCATTGGAGCGGGTCCCTGACGACCAGACACCATTAACTGACCGTCAGATAGAGCGAGCGGTTTCGGGGAGAGACCTTAAGCCACGGGGGGATGA
>JAPLCS010000432.1 GCA_026392145.1 Fimbriimonadales bacterium
AGTACGCAAAGAACTACACACCTTTGACCATGAATCTACGATTGTTCATTTCCATGGATATCACTCCAAATTCGGACACGAAGCTATTGAGTCGGCTGTTAGTCTCGGATTTCGAACGACAGTCACTTGCCATGACTACGGTTTTTTGTGTCCGAATACGATGCTCTATGATTATGCAGCTGGTTGCGTATGTTCCGAGAAGCCTCTCTCTTTAGGTTGTTGGAACAGGAAGTGTATGGGTGAGCAAGGAAATCGATTAAAGCATTTTAGGTTCCTGCGAACTCTATCTAAACACTCAGTTGACAGAACCTTTAAGCAATTGAAGTCAATAATTGCAGTTTCTGAATTTCAAAAGTCGATTTTATCCAAAGTTTCACCGACTCTTCCTGAAATCACTGTTGTACATAATCCAGTCACACCAGCAAGTCATGAACAGTGCTCTCCGGAACTCAGTAATGAGTTCGTTTGGATTGGAAGAATGACGGATGAAAAAGATCCTGAAATTGCATTAATTGCGGCAGAGCTGGCCAATGCAAAATTAAAGATCGTTGGCGATGGACCATTGAGTGAAAAACTTAGAAATGCTTCTTCAAGTGCCTTGTTTCTAGGATGGAAGACACCATCAGAGGTGTGCGAAATCCAAAAGAAATCAAGAGCTTTACTGATGACCAGCAAATGCCTTGAAACTGCTTCTCTAGTGGTACTGGAGTGCCTTGCAGCTGGAATTCCATGTATAGTGCCAGAAAAGTCTGCCGCAACCAGCTGGGTCATCAACGGTTTCAATGGCTTGTACTTTGAATCTGGGAATGCGGAAAGTCTGGCAAAAGTTATCTCACTAATGATGGATGACAATCTCTGTCAGCAACTTGGAGCCAATGCTTATCAATCGTATTGGAGCAAGCCGTTCACTGAGGATTCTTATTTTGCCAATCTATTGGAGGTTTATAAGAAACTATGAGGATCGGTCTCCAAGCCATGAATATTTTCTTGGAAGGTTCCAAACATGCTGGAGTATCTAGAACTAGTCTATGTTTGCTGGAAGCACTCCTAGATAACAATCTGCATGAGTATGTTGTATTTATAAGGCCAGACTTTGAGTGTCCATCTCATTGGACAGCGATGAAGCACATAAAAATAGTCCGTACATGGTCAAAAACCAGAAGTTGGGCAATCTTAGGAAGAGAGCTGGCTCCACTTTCTCATCATTTAGACGCTTGGTTCTCCGTGAGTGGTCCTGTGCCCAAACTGCCAATGAAAGTCAAAGGCAGTCTCGTCCATGATATTTTCTATCGTACTTATGCCTCAACTTTTACTGACCATGATAGACAGATTCATGAAAGGATGTCCAAAAACATTGCGCGATACAGTTCGTTCATAGCTTGCAACAGTGTTGCTACTGCAAATGAATTTTCAGCTGCTTACGGAATTGAAAGAGATAGATTTGTTCCACTCCCATTTGGGATAGGACAAGTATCAAGTGGCAGTGCGGTTACTGATACTAAAGTTCGACTATCAGAACTTGGAGTTTCTAGCAATAAATACATCTTCTCGATTAGCACTCTAGAACCCATAAAAAACTTTCCCAGACTATTAGAAGCTTTCAACCAGGTTGCTTGGTTGGATTGTTTTAACGGGGTAAACCTTGTAATTGCCGGTGGAAAGGGATGGAATGAGGGAGAAACTCTTGATGCAGTCCATAAATTTAACCTAGAAGATCGCGTTCAGTTTCTTGGATACATTGCGGATGCAGATGTGCCCGTGTTGTTCAGTGGTGCTGAATTCGCAGTTAGTGCAAGTTTAGACGAGGGGTTTGGCGTTCCACTCTTGGAAGCTATGCATTACGGTTGTCCACTTGTGAGTAGCGATCGGGCGGCGATGAGAGAAGTGGGTGGGAACTTGCCCATTTACTTCGAACCTACCAGTGTGAACTCAATCGCAAATGCGCTCATAGACGGCATCAAAAGAACAAATCGTGAAGAGTTAATCTCATCAGGCTTTGAAAGATCTAAACAGTTTTCATGGCAAAAAAGTGCTAATCTTTTACTAAAGCACATGTCTAAACTAGCGAACGAATGAACTCTATTGCTTCGTCTTCAAACTCAACAAGCCTTTCAAACAATGTAATTTGAGCTATTCCTCTAATTTTGTTGAGATCTTCGGGGTCTCCTTCACCAAGCATAAAGTAGGTATCCCCTTTGATATAGTCAGTTAAAAATCGAACACCGAGTTCAAGCGTGATAATCTGAATCGAAGCAAACATAAGTTCGATTTCAGCAAGAGTCACTTGGTTCGAAGTTTTCAAAAAGCCTTTAGTGACTGATTTGAAAACCTCCTTATCAACTTGGATATTGTCAGGGTTTGATTCTTTTTCACCTGCAATATTTACCATTGACCGAAGCATGTCGCCATAATCGGCAAGCCAAGTGAACGACATAATTGTATCAAGATCAACAAGTGACTTGACTGTGAGACTCTTCGTGTCAAACAGGAAGTTCTCAATCTTCGTATCGCCATGGATCAGGGTATTTCGAATCAAACCAACTCTCATCGCTTCCCATAACTGCATGGCAAACCTTTCTCGCGATTTGATAAGTTCGATACACCTTTTTACTTCAGGGTCATTAAGTCTAGATTCATAAACCTCGTCTGGACAACTCACCACAAAGTGAGGACCTGCAGATGTCTTCAGCACCGGATCTTCTGGCATGAGCGCAAGTGCATCTCCCATCGAACGATTTCCTGCTAATACAGAGTGAAATTGTGCAATGTACAGGGCTGTATCTCTATATCCAGGCAAAGAACCTTCGAAGGTTGAAGCATCAATACTTGAAGTCAAGTCGGAGTAAATGGCGAGACCTTTTCCGATTTCTTCAGCAAGTTCAAGTTGCTTGTCACGATCTGGAAGTTCACTAAGGCTCTTGAACGAACAAGAGTCAGGAATTTTCACCATGAGTCTCCAAACTGACCAGCCATGTTCATCAGTCAAATCTAGAAAATCTTTCCCCTCTTTGGTTGGGACAAGTTCGATAGGTTCCCAATTTTCAACAGATGAAACTCTGAGAGACTCTCTTTGCGCTTGGATGGACTGGCACATCCCATTCATAACTCGATACGGAAACGCAAATACACTGGAATTAACTTTTTGGAGTAGGTAGCAGAGACCCTCAACCTTAATTTCGTAGGTATGTAGGTTTATATTTCCCTTACCGGGGAAGGGAAGAACTTCAACTTGGTCGCTAACTTGGAATTGAGTAACAATCCATCGAATGTCATCCAAAGTGTAGTCTTCGTACCCTCCATTGATATGATTTGGCCGCACATTCACCACTGCTTTTCCGAGTTCATTCACAACTTCCTTGTCTGTTTTCACTGTTGATTCCCCAAGTTGACCAAAATTGTCCGCTTCTATAATATCCACTTTACTGGAAAAATATACTTAGTGCCATAGCTAGGTTTATTTTAGTACCAT
>JAPLCS010000360.1:0-13540 GCA_026392145.1 Fimbriimonadales bacterium
TAGGTCCTTCATCCATTGATTATTATCAACTGCCCGACCTGCTTCAACTTCAACTACTACGCCTGCTTCGGGATGAAATCCATCGGCATAGAACGACTTAAGAACCGCCCCATTTTCACCAAATAGTACAGGCACGTGAATTTTCTGAGCTGCTGACTTACCTTCTTCTATTGCAAAGCCACATTGTTTCAGCTCCCTGGCAACGATTCTCAGTACGCTATTGCTGTCCAAATCATGAGAGTCTGAAGAGAATTGACCGTGGTACTTACTAAATACTTGGCATACGGCTTCTACTTCTGGTACCGGTCTTGCACTTTTGGGGAATAGCTGCCAACACACATTCACCCCTAAAGTATAGCTTCACCCAGAATCAGTGCTACGACGGGGAACTTGGGTATCTCGCTCAAGGAAGAAGCTGGTGGTGAGTGTAGGATTCGAACCTACGTAGGCGTTAACCGACAGATTTACAGTCTGTTCCCATTGGCCACTCGGGCAACTCACCACGGGAGCGAAAAAACATTATACCAAATTCTCGGGGTGAATTCACAACCTGGGAATTCCTTGGTACCTGAACGCCTCTTCAAACTCATTGTTCAAGGAAATTAATGCATCGGCGACTTGCTCTGGTTCGTATGATTACTTTGGTTTTAATGGAATTACTTACTTCTCCCGCGGCTTGGATCGGTCTCTTGACTCTGACCATCCTTGAAATCGTGCTCGGAATTGACAACATCGTGTTTGTCTCCATTCTGAGTGGCAAGTTGAAGGGCGAGGAGCGGGAGCGAGCTAGAAAGCTCGGCATGCTTTTGGCTATCATTCCGCGAATTTTGCTTCTTTTGGGAATTGGTTGGTTAGTGAGTGCTACGAAGCCCCTCTTTGAACTTAGTTTCCTCCGTTCTGCACTTGAGGCCTCGGGCGAAAAGCCTGAAGTCATTCAGGAAGCGATTGGAATTAGTATTCGTGACTTGGTGATGTTCATCGGTGGCATGTTCTTGATTTACAAGTCAGTCAAGGAGATTCACCACAAGCTTGAGGGTGCGGAAGAGAATTATCAGGCGGGCGCTAAGAGCTCGTTTATGCAGGTGATTGTCTCGATCGTGCTGATTAACATTATCTTCAGTCTTGATTCGGTGATTACTGCGGTTGGAATGGTTAAAGACGTACCGATTATGATTGCTGCCGTTGTCATTTCTGGATTGTTCATGATCTTCTTTAGCGGTGTGGTGAGCCGGTTTGTGGACAAGCACCCGACGGTCAAGATGCTCGCACTTTCGTTTTTGGTGCTCATTGGTGTGAACTTGTTGGTCGATGCCGGAGGTATCCACTTGCCAAAGGGTTACACCTATTTTGCGATGGTATTTGCTGTGGTGGTAGAGATGCTCAATATCAAACTTGGGCGAGGTGGCGTGGCGGTGCAACTGCATGAACCGGATATGCCTGCTGAGTTGCTTGAGCCGGAAAGTGAATGACCAGAAGCGGCAAGTTCTTAGTTCTGTGAGCTTGTGGGGATGAAATTTGGGTTGGTTGGAACTTTGACGCCGAAAGTTGCATAAGATAGAGATATGCAGTTTCTAATTTCTTTGGCGATCCTTGCTCCGATGATGGGCAATGATTTCAACGTTGATAAAGTTGCTACGACCAGCCCCAAGCGAGCTGACAAGGTAGTTCTCTCCGACAAGGATTGGCAAAAGCGACTGACCAAAGAGCAGTACTTGATTTTGAGAAACAAGGGTACTGAGCCGGCTTTCTGCGGAGTTAATCTGAACCAGAAGGGTGACGGAATTTACTATTGCTCAGGTTGCAAGCTTGCTTTGTTCGAAACTAATCATAAGTTCAACTCGGGGACGGGATGGCCTTCATTTTTCCAACCTATCGGGAATGACGTGATTTGGTTTCAGACCGACCGAGAATATGGCATGATTCGAACCGAGGTACTTTGCGCACGGTGTGATGGTCATTTGGGTCACGTGTTTGACGATGGTCCTAAGCCGACGGGACTCAGGTTCTGCATCAACGGCAAAGTGTTGAACTTTGTCAAGAAGAAGTAATTCTGCGTTGTCAATAAGAAAGCCCGTTCTGATTACAGAGCGGGCTTTCTTGTTTTGGCGTTTTCTTTTTTGGTCTTTTCTTGATGTGGTGCTTTGATTATCTGTAGTTGACGAAATCGACGGGATAGTCAAGGTCAAGACTTTTTACGAACTGCATGGTCTTTTGAAGGTCGTCTTTGCTCTTGCTTGATACTCGGATTTCTTCGCCTTGAATTTGAGCGTTGACTTTGAGTCCTTTGTCTCGAATCTGTTTGATGAGGGGCTTGGCCTTATCTTGGGCAATGCCTTGCTTCAATTCCATTTTGCAGCGAACGGTCAGGTTGCCCGCTTCTTCTACTTTGCCCCACGAGAATTGGCGAGAATCGATTCCTCGCTTGAGCAGTTTGGAGAAGACGATGTCTTTGAGCTGGTCCATTTTGAACTCATCATCGGCAACGAGCACGACGTCGAATTTGCCATCGAAAACTATTTCGGACTTGCCACCTTTGAAATCGTATCGGTTTGAAAGTTCTCTGTCGGCCTGATCGATCGCGTTTTTGAGTTCCATCCCATCGATTCGGGAGACAATATCAAAGCTAAATTCCGATGCCGCCATCTTACAGTTTCACCAAATCTTCGGAGTGGACGAGGAGCATAAAGTGGGTATCGAACTCAAGTTCTTCGGAGGTGAGCTCTTTCTTTTGAACTTCGCTGATGTTTTTGTTGAGGGTGTCTCGCATTCGCTGAGTTGCTTCTTTGTGAATGTCTTTGGATGCCTTGGTTAACCCAGCGGTGTCAATTCTTACGGCGAGCTCAGATTCGCTGTAAATGTTTTGGACGGTTCCTGTAAGACCTGCCATGTGGCTGTAATAGCGTCGATCTTTCTTGTCCTTGTCTGTTACTTCTCGAGCAACGATTTGGACTTTATCCCCTTCCTTATATTTCATCCCTTTAGAATACCTTCTAGGTTCAAATTAGAGCGATTGAGTTGCCGAAATCTTGTCGGTTGTCACTTGCACCTGAACCCATCCTTCTTTTTTAGAGACGAGTTTGCAGCCTGTAAGGTTGTATTTCGCCCATGGTAACCAAATCGTCTTGCCTTTTAGTGGTGCGGGTACTGAAAATTCAAAGGGTCCTGCACCATCTACCGCTTCGACGATTGATGAAGGCACGGTCGCGGGCTTTGGGTCGCTTTGGAACTTGATCATGCGGCCGAAAACTTTTGGTGGATGAGTCAACTGCATCCACAACATGAGGCCGATGTAGCGGTTCATGGCTGCGGCATTGATTCCTTCCATTGCTGTCGGTGGAAACGATTGTGCCGCGCTCAGCATGAGTGGGGTGCACTCTTTTTGTACCCAGAGAGCGAGGGCTTCGTTCGATGCTCCTATCATCCAGTCTGGTTGTTTTGTTTCTGATGAACCTTTTTCGCGAGAAAGTTGGGTGAGAAAGAGCTTTTCGCCGAGAAATCCGTTTGCCCAATATTCAGGATTTGAATACCCTCCAATTGCGCTTAGGACGGCATGACCGTACTCATGTGCCACTTCTCGAAGTCTTTCGATTGGGTCGGTAAAGGATGCCAGGTCATAGATGTAGATGTTGTTTGCCTTGGTGGATTGTCCGCGTGGCGCTTGGAGATCCTCGTCAAACAGTTGCTGGCCACCGGGCTGTCCATCAATGCACAGATAAACATCCACCAGCCGTCGATAATCGGGTCGGTGGTCGATACCTAGAGATTGACTGTTGTACTGCCAAAGTTTGAGCAGGAGGGATGTTACTTGGGGTGCAAGTTGCTGGTGGGTGGCTGAGTTTTGGCTGAATACTCGAAACCTTAGTTGCGGGTCTGAACTTGATTTCACCAATCCCTCGGTCATCCATGGAAATTCGTAGGCGACGTTATCGGGTGGAAATTTGAGAGGGGATTTTTTGAGTTCCTGAAGCGGCGCGGTCCTTTGTCTCACTTCTGTTTCGACCTCTTGTGGTGACACGTTATGGGGCAGTAATCCCATTAACCCCCATCCAGCAATCAAGGTACTAACCATCGACTCTCCATATTGTAACTTGCAATCCCGGGATTCGGTTCTTGCTTGAGTCGGAATCCTTATTGGTGTTTGAATCTAAAGGTGCCTTAGTATCGGCTTGTTGTGGACTTGGTGTCAGAACTCTGGTAAACCATAGCCGTGCCCGAGTTATCATCGCTCATTGACCAGGCTCCCTCTCCGGAAAGAGCTCGGAACGGGGTTGAGGCGTGGTTGCGAGTGAGCGGGGCACCCGACTTGTACACGGAACAACTGAAGTCGAGTCCTGAACTTGCCTTGGGGCTCTTTAAGTTGCTTGGCAGTAGCCAGGCGATGTGTGATTTTATTGTTCAGAATCCTGAGTTTCCAAATATTTTGTTTGAGCGGGCTAACCCCACTCTCCTTGCGAGTCGTGGTGAGATTGAGGAGTTGGGGAGGCAAATTCTTTCGGGTGCGATTTCGTACCAGCATTCGCTTGATCGATTGCGCTATTTGCATCAGAGAATCCTCTTTCAGATTGCGTTAGTGGATGTGAATGATTGGCAACCGGCTCCTTTGGTGTGGCGGGCGCTTTCTGATCTTGCGGATGCAGTATTGGTGTTAACTCATGAAGTGGCGTGGCAGAACCATCGAAGGGTTCGCGGGTTAGAAATTGAGCATTGCCCGCTGCAAATTATTGCTTTCGGAAAGCATGGTGGGCAGGAAGTCAATTACTCCAGCGATCTAGATTTGGTGTTTGTTCTGGAGGATGGTTTGGACGAGCGAACTGAACGGGAATCTATTCGATTTGCGGAGAGTCTTATTCGAGCTTTCACCGATCGGATGGGACGTGGAGCGCTGTACCGGATTGATATGAGGCTGCGGCCCTATGGTGCGGCGGGAGAATTGGCTAAGTCAATGCGGGCCACTGAGAATTACTATAAGTTGTATGCGGAGGCTTGGGAGGCTCAGGCGTTAATCCGTTCTCGGGTGGTGGTTGGAGGCGAGTGGCTTGTCAATCGTTGGGCGGCTTTGAGGCAGGAGACTTGTTTTCGAGGGCATATCTCAGAATTCACTATTCATGAGATTCAGGAGACTCGAACTCGAATTGATAGTCTTGCGAATCCCGGAGATTTCAAACGCGGCCGAGGTGGAATTCGAGACGTTGAGTTCCTGATTCAGATGCTGCAGCTTATTCATGGTGCTCGCTTTGAGGCATTGAGGGGATTAGGGACTCTGGAGATGCTCTCTGCCGCTGAACAATTGAATTTGTTGCCTCAGTACCAGGCAGAAGTGCTCCGTCACTCTTATATTTGGCTCCGGCAGTTAGAGCATCGGTGCCAATTGGTGCATAACCAGCAGACTCATGAACTGCCAGATAATCGACTTGAAGTTTCGATCATAGGAAAGTCTTTGGGGATAGGGGTTTCGGCTGATTTGCGGCTGGAGGAGATTAGGCGGGAGGTTGCGGAAATTTATTCGGGTGTTTCGACTCGTGGTTTGGGGCGAATCACTTTGGAGCAAGTTCAGCCTTTGAATCGGTTCCTGGGGTTTGCGATCAGTGATGAGGAACTCCTTTCGATTTGTTCGGAGAATGTAAGCAGTTTTGATCGATTGCATACGATTGTTGAACACGCCCCCCTGTTGGAACATGTATTTCAGGCTCATTGGGCGGTTGGTGAGAGTTTGCTGAGTGGCGAAATAGAAGAGCATAACGATTCTCCTCCCAACCAAATGTCGACATGTCTTTCGGATTGGGCGAGTTGTTGGAGCCGGTTTGTGCTGGGGGATGAAAGTGGTGCAGAGGATTGGAATAGGAAGTTCCGAGAGTATCTTTGGGTTCATGCTCGGAACTTGAACCAGCCGGAGGAGATTGGGATTCTGTTGTTGGGGAGTGCTGGTTCTGGTCTTATGGGACCTGCCTCGGATTGCGATCTCGTTTACTTTTGCGAGGATGAGTTTCCTCAGCATGTGGCTGAGCAGTGGGCCTCTGAATTTGTGCGGAGTTTTCCGAGGGTTCCCGTGGAAATTGATTTGAGGCTGAGGCCGGATGGGGGTAAAGGACTGTTGGTGAGGTCTGTCCGGGCTTTTAAGCACTATGCTGAGTCGGACTTGGAGCCTTGGGAGCGCTATATGCTTGGATTTAGGCACTGGCTAACAGTTCCCAGCGATGAATTGGTGAGGGTGATTGACTCGTTAGATGCGTTACCTTGGCTCAATCGTCATGAGGATGCGTTGTTTGCGATTAAGCAGCGCGTTGAGTTGGAGCGATTGAAGTTTCCAACTCGAGATATCAAGTTAGGACCTGGTGGGCTGATGGATTTGCAGTGGGTGTATCGGGTGAGCGAGTTAAGGGGGATTGAACCGCCAGATTTGGCGGATGAGGGTGCGTTTTTGAGGAGATTGAGGAACCGACTGCATTTGCTCAAACTTGGCGATTTGATGCCGGTTGAGGGATCGGAAGAGCTTGAACGGTTAGAAATTGGGATGGAAGAGAAGAACCTCGTACAGAAACTGGCTGATTTGCGTCATAACGTAAGGACTTCTTTTGAAACTTTGAGAAGAATTTGAACGAGATTTACCGTTGATGATTTTAGTTTGCCTCGCTATCTTGTCTTATTTTGTTGGTGCTATTCCCTTTGGGATGTTGGTGGCTCGCACAAGAGGGATAGACATCATGAAGGTTGGTAGCGGCAATATTGGCGCGACTAATGTTGTTCGAGCTCTTGGACCCAAGTACGGCATTTTAGTGTTTGTTTTGGATGTTTTGAAGGGAGCGGTGCCTGGAATAGTGACTCACTTTGTGGTGGATGCTCCGAAGTATGGAGTTCAGGTTCAGACGTGGCAGTTTATCTTTGGTGTGGTTTCGATTTTGGGCCACATGTTTAGCCCGTTTTTGAAATTTAAGGGTGGAAAGGGAGTTGCAACTGGTCTTGGAGCTGCCTTGGGGTCGGTGCCGCTCACTGGACTTTGTGCCTTTGCCGTGATGATTGTGTCGACCCTTGTTACACGTTACATATCCCTTTCGAGTTTGATTGCAGCGACGAGTGTGATACCCATCAGTATTTGGCTTACCAAGGATGAACCACAGACACGCCCCATTTTGGTTCTGATGGTGGTTTTTATTTTTTATAAGCATCGCTCAAATATTTCTAGATTGATTGCGGGGACAGAAAGTAGGTTCACATTCCGAAAACAATTGGATGTGGTGCCAGAGACCGAGTCTGTTGTTGAACCGCCTTGCGACGAACATGGAATGCCCGAAGGTGAGTCGGCGCCAAGATGATTGAGTTGTTTACTCTGCCATTAGCCGAATTGCGCGGGCCGATGCCCTCGGTGTTTGGTTGTGTGATGTTCTTGTTCTTTCCTGCCTACTTCATGTACTTGATGAATCGGAGCGTTATGGGGGACATCGGTTGTTCCTCGGCTTTGCTGCTTTGTTTTACGTGTACCTACCTTCTTGCTGTTATCTGGCGGGTTCAAGACCCGGTTGCCCATTACGGAGCCGTGCTCGGTATTTTGAGCCTAGTGATTGGGATGCCGATTCTGTCCAAGATTGCAGAAAAGATAAACGACAAAGCGTTTGAAGATGAGCAGATTGAAGTTTGCTATCAACAAATCAAGTCAAATCCTCAGAACGCGATGGCAGCTTTTCGGCTTGCGAAAATCCTTTATGAAAAGGGTGAGAAAGACTATGCAATTGCCATTGGTAAAGCGTCGATTCAATATTTGCCCAAGCAATATTGGCGAAATGAGCATATGGAATTTGAACGGTGGATGCGCGCTCAACCTCATTCAAATGCGACCGAAGTTGACTGTGTTGCATGCTCTAGGAAGGCTCCGGCGAGTGCTTTGATCTGCCCGCATTGTTTGGGCTCAATCCACCTTGATCGGACACGAAAGGGTTCCTTGGTGCACAACAAACGAGCGCAAAAGATTATTTCTGTGTGGGCTTCTTTGATGATTGTGGTGTTTTCAATTCCGATTTTGGGTCAGTTGCCACCTTTCGTGAGTATTCCCGCTATTCTAGTAATGTGTGCGGTCGCCATCTGGGCGGTAGTGACTGCATTTGGATTAGGGTTCCAAAAATCTTGAAACGACTCGATCGATATATTTTGAGAGACTTGCTTCCTCCGTTTGTGATGGGAGTGTTGATTGTCGTCGTGATGTTTCAGGCTAATTATTGGATGGCGCTTGGCAAGAATAATATGTTGAGGAATGTGCCAAGAGACGCTATCATGAAAATCATTTTTCTCGAGACGCCTGGTTTCTTGAATATGACTTTTCCGATTTCGGTTTCTCTTGCGGTGTCGCTGGCTATTTCACGTATTGCTCGTGAATCTGAGCTGACTGCGATGCGAAGTGCAGGTATTCGGGTTCTGAGGGTGCTGGCTCCCACCATTGTTTTTGGACTGCTGGTTGGATTGTTCAATTTGTGGATGATTGACCGGGTGACTCCTGCTGCTTCTAAGCGAAGTAAGGAACTTCAAACCAACGTGAATCTCGTTGCTGGCTTAGGAGATTTTGCGACGAGTGTTAATCTGCGAATTCAGAACTACACCGTGAATATTGGCTCGGTCATGAAGGACAAGGGGAACGCTAACCGAGCTACCTTGCAAGATGTTATGTTGATCGAGCGTCCTGAAATTAATCAGATGACCGTTATTTTGGCAAAAGATGGGACTTTTGATCAGGGAGTTTGGAAACTCTACAACGCCAAGACTTTCAATTTTCGTTCGGGTTCGAAAGACGTGACGGTTACTGAATCACGGGAGTTTCGAATCAATTATCGGGTTGCCATTCAAGATTTGATGATGGCTCCTTCGCCTGCCGAAATGGGAATCAAGGAACTTGGAGAAAAGATAACGCAGTTTAAGCCATTGGGTCAAAACACTCGTGATATGGAGATTGAATATCACAGTAAGTTCAGCATTCCTGTCATGTGTCTGATTTTTTCAATTGTGTCTCCGATTTTTTCCATACGCTTTGCCAAGCAGGGTGGGTTTATTGGGATTATGATAAGTATGGGGATTGTACTGGGCTACTTTAATTTGTGGGTGGTATTCACACAAATTATTGGAAAGAATCCTGTGGTGAATCCTGCCATTGCGACATGGACTCCCAACATCTTGTTTTTGGCGGCTGGAATTTTGGGATTGCGTAGCTTGGAATAGTGAATGCAATGAGGAGTCGGGAGGATACATGAAGCTAGGCACCCGAATTGCATTTACGATGGGAGCTTTTTTTGTTGTTAGTTCCACCCCAGCTCAAAGCTCTGGCCTCGCCATTGAACGCATGCTGCGATTCTTGGTTAGTCAAAAACTTCTTTCCCCACCGCAGCAGGTTCTACCTGTCACAGATGTGCGAACGCCTTCTGTTCAATCCTTGCCGCCGGGAACCAATGATGAGAGTGAGATTCAGATTGTCAAGGCATCATCTACAAAGATAGTTGGGAATTCATTGACACTTACGGGTGGTGCCGAGATTGTTGGTCGTGGATTTAGATGCCTTGCTGACAGCATTGTTGGAGATAGAAAAACGGAGATTTTTCGTTGTATCGGAAATGTGCGTGTCATTGGAAAGGACTCAACTGTTGTCGGTGAATCGGTGACGGTTAATTTTAAGGACAAGACCTTTGTCGCAACTTACGGAAAGGCTCAGATTCGCCCGAATTTGACGGGAAACAAGATTACTGATGATGCGTTTCTGAGTGGGACTGAAGCGAGTGGTAACTCCAAGAAGATTTTTGGAAAGGTTTGTGAATTCACGACGTGTAAGGAGGAAAAGCCTCACTTTCACTTAGATTCGAAGGAGACGGTGATTGAGCCGGAGAAGCAAGTTACTTTTAAGAAAGTTAAACTCATTTTGCTTGGCAAAACTCTGATTGAACTGCCGGTGCTTTGGATCCCGTTGGGAGATAGAACTTTTAAGTATTTGCCCCAAGTTGGTCAGACTCCTGATGAGGGATTTTATGTCAAGAACACCTATGGTTTTCCCATGCGTGGACAGGATCGCGGTGCTGTCCGTTTGGACTACATGGAAAAGCTGGGCACTGGTTTGGGAGGCAATTATTTTTACCAAAACAACAATTCAAACGGAGCGGCCAGGCTCTACAGTGTTTTTGGAAATGTCAACACGTTCTCGTTGAACAATCAGCATGAACAGCGTTTTGATTGGGGTGATGTTCGCCTTGATAACGATGTTCAAAAGAGTAATTATTTGATTGCTCCGGAATCTTCTCTTACCAATACAAGGGCTCAAATTAGGTTCAAAGGGAATACCAATCTGGGATATTCCAGGCAGGAGCAATCATCAGGTAGTTTTCAGAATTACAACCAAACTTTGACGTTGAACGATTCTCGAAGGTGGAAAGGTACCAGCACGAACTTGGATATGACCTATTCCAAGTCTGGGGGAACGAGTGGTACGACTCGACAGACCTTGGATGTTAGGTTTCAGGGCAGCAGTGAAACTTCTTTGGGTACTGCGGGTTTGGAGTACCAGCGAACTGTACCTATTGGTGAGGTTGCTAACTTTTTTCCTGGTAGTGATCGGACTCCGGTTCTGAGTTTGAGGAGTGATTCCACGAAGCTATTAGGCAGTGATGCTCTCAAAACGGTTCCATTCAGGACTGAACTCAGCATGGGTGAGTTTTTGGATCCTGTCATCAAATCCAGAATCAGTCGGGGAATGTTTGATTTTAATTACAACCGATCGGTGAGGGATAAGGGGCCTTGGCGTTGGGAGTCCAACGGCGGTTTTCGTCAGAATGTTTATAGTGACGATACGGCTCAATATAGGCTCAATTTCGGAAACAGTTTTACTTATCAGATTGATAAGCGGTTTACGGCGAATTTGAGGCATAGTTACCTTCGACCGTTTGGATATAGCCCTTTGGCAATTGATAGAACGGGACAGAACAATTTGCTCACGTTTGATATGAGTTTCAATACTAACTCTCGATCTCAGTTTGGAATCCAGACGGGCTATGACATGGAGCGGGTTTCTAATGGCAGCACAGGCTGGCAACAAGTTGGTATTCGGAGTGAATATCGTCTAGGTAACTCCTTTAGCCTTCGAACGTTGAGTTCCTACGATACTTTTCAGCAAACTTGGAGCAATTTGAGGGTGGACACTACATGGCAGACTCCGAAACTTTCGGCTAGTTTGGGAGCACGTTATGACGGTTTTAACAAGAGTTGGGCAAACATCAATGCGTTTGTTGAGGGTGTTGAAATTGGTAAGACGAGGTTTGGAGCGGTCTTTAATTACAATGGATTTACGAAGCAGTTTGATTCACAACAATACAATGTTGTTTATGACTTGCATTGTTTTGAAGCTATTTTGACGGTGAGTGATTTTGGGACGGGCTTTAGGGCTGGCCAAGAAGTTGGATTTTTTATTCGATTGAAAGCGATTCCGTTTGATTCGAACTTTGGACGAGGTCGTTTGGGTCAAGCACTTGGCTCTGGTACTGGCCGCGACTTCTGATCTTCCTCACCGGGTTAGCAAGGGAACTGATAGTATAAAAGCTGTGTTCTGGTATTCAGCCGATGTTACAAGTCACAATATCTTTTATGCGTAAGCAGTTGTTCGTCATTTCTGTGCTTGCAGCCTTTGTGCTGGCTGGTTGTAAGGGTCCTCAAGTCATCGGTGGTGTCCCTCCCGAGCGACGGTACCAAAACATTGTGAGTTTGAGCCCCAGCACTACTGAGATACTCTCGATGATTGGTGCTTCAGTCAAAGGTCGAACTAAGGCTTGTAATTTTCCTACTGCCATTGTGAATTCAGCTCCGATTGTTTGTGATTTGAAACCGAATTACGAAGATATGGTCGCACTCAAGACAGATTTCATTGTGTTTGACAAGGACCTGTTCTCCGCACAAGAAATCGAGAAAATGAAGCAGACGAAGGCTGATGTCTTTGAAGTATCAGGCGATACGTTGCAAGATTTTTATAAGAGTCTCTACACACTGGCCTCCAAGATTGGATACGAAACGGCTGCACAAGATTTCATTAACAAGATTGAGCGAGAAGTGAAGAGTGCCGGTGCGGATGTATTAGATCCAAAGCCAAAAGCAGCAGTAATTTTGCCAGGCAGCAATGGTAAGCACTACATTGCCGGTGTGAAATCCTTCCAGGCAGACATAGTGCGAATCATGGGTGCTGAGCCTGTTGGTCCAGACTCGAACAAGTTTGAGCCTCTAAACCCAGAGTTCCTCGTGAGCCAAAATCCAGCTGTGATTTACACGGCAGGTAAGACGGCAGGATTTACCTCAGATACTCGATTTGCGGGTGTGGAAGCTGTCAAAAATCAGAGAATGATTGGACTCGAGCAAGACATCGTACTCCGGCGCGGAGCACGGATAGAGAACTTTATCAAAGATGGTCACCGTGGTTTGTTGTTGGTGATGAACAAGAAGTAAGGCTTCTAAAGGGAAAATAAATTGAATCAAAGAGCAGAGATTGGTATTTTCGGCGGCTCAGGTTTTTACAGCCTGCTACAAAACGTTGAGGAAGTTAAGGTTGATACTCCCTATGGAGCGCCTAGCGACTCAGTATTTCTTGCTGAAGTCTCGGGACGGAAAGTCGCCTTTTTGCCTAGACATGGACGGCATCACACGATTCCTCCTCATAAGGTGAACTACCGTGCCAACGTGTGGGCGATGAGATCCTTGGGCTGTCAAGCAATTATTAGCCCCTGTGCTGCTGGTTCGTTGCAAAAGCATGTTGAGCCTTATCACTTTGTCGTTTGCGATCAGTTTGTGGATCGAACGAACGGTCGATTGGACACTTTTTATGATGGGCCGATTGTTACCCACGTTTCACCAGCGGACATGTACGACAAAGAACTCCGGCGACTTGCGGTTGAAACCATTCGTGAAAATGGAATTGTTTGCCATGATGGAGGGACTGTGGTTGTCATTCAGGGACCTAGGTTCAGTACAAAAAGTGAGAGTAAGTGGTTCCACGATCAAGGGTGGGAAGTTATCAACATGACTCAATATCCTGAGGCTTATCTTTGCCACGAGTTGGGAATGGGAGTTGTCAATATTTCCTTGATTACGGACTATGACTCGGGAGTGCACGCGGGAACCGAGGCTGTCAATGCTCATGATGTTCTTTCGGTTTTCAAAGCGAACTCCGAAAAGATTAAGAAAGTGGTGCTGGATTTGATCGGAAAGATGCCTCAGGATTTAAGTACCGTGGGTCACCGACAATCACTTCAATACACCAGGGGTGATGGTCACGCGACTTCGCCGAATGATATTCGACTTTTCGAAATTCTGGAGTAGTCTAGAAGAATGATTCAAATTGCGCTTGGGCTTTTCCTTGCTTCATCAATGCCGATGCATGAGCAGGGAAGCCAAGCGATTATTGAGCAGCAGGCGGGTGCGTTTAGCCCGGTTCTTGAAGATGTTGAATTGTTTCCCTATCTTAAAGAACAGAAAGTGGTCCCTCAGTGGGATCGTCAAGGAAATTCAAAGTTCCCCATTCACTTCGGCTACGATTTAA
>JAPLCS010000360.1:13577-26122 GCA_026392145.1 Fimbriimonadales bacterium
CGATTTAAGTGGATTTAAGGCAGTTTCTGTCAACCAATTGACACCGCGATTAAAGGTGCTGGTAGCCGTAGCTGAGCGGGATTACACGGATGCTGAGGGATGCTCGTCTCTTGAGACACGAGATAAACAAAGGATTCTTGTGGCGCTATCGAGAGTTAGGAGCGTTTTTCAATCTTTACATAACGGGTTAGTTGACGTTGAATTCGTCATTCGATTTGTTCCTGAGCCTATTTTTACTCAGGGAGAATTTGAAAAAGTTATCCAAGCTGATTACAACTTATCTAAATTTGAAGCTGATGACTCAGTGGAGCGAGGACCTTTTGCCGCGCAACTTTTGTACAACACTTCTGTCTCATCGGGTTCAAGTGTATTTGCAAAGGGAGTTGCCAGCCCCGATTCAACCTTTGAGAAAGAAGTGCTCTTTGACTTATTGCGATCTTTGGATAAGCAAGTTAAAGACAGAGTTGGTGGAAGCCCCTACGGTCAAGTAGGTTCTATCACAGAAGGATTGAGGAATGTTTCCGGAATTAAGCTGCTGGATCCCGCCTACCAAGCCAATGCGGATGCTGTATATGATTTGTTTGCAAAGACTGACGGAAACGCTTTGAACGGCGATAACCCGCTTTTGAATGCAAAGGCAATTTCGAGTAATCATTCGTCCGAAATCAAGCTTGAAAAGGTGGATGGTTCGCTTAGGTACATCGAAGAATCGGTTACCCGTTCGGGAAGGTTTTTCGTACCTATTCCGGTATCCGAAGTGGATGCTAGCGGTACGGTTCGGGCAAAAGCAATTGAGTTTGACGTGAAGGCGGCAACTGTTAATCCGCTTTCAATTGTGTTTGAGGATGGTTTGGGGAAGGCTACCGAGTATCGATTCGGTGCAGTTGAGTCCGACGTTATTGTTGAACCTGCCCTTGAATACAAGCGAGTTCGATTTCCGATTCCAGCGGGGACAAAGACGATTAAGATTGGAGCTGCTTTTGAAAAGACAACTCGGATGCAATCTGAACTCGTTTTGTTCCAATTCAAGAACTTTACGTTCAATCAGGACACCGTCTCCTTGGTTTCTAGTCGAACACGTTGGGTCGCACCCCTCGCGAATGAGCTGACAAGTGCCTTGGGCAAACCAATGAGTCAGCTCGATAGACGCCGATTGGTTTCGAGTCTGAGTAGGGAAGGACTTGATTTTCACACGAATGTGGAGTTTAAAAAGGCGCTCGCGGACTACTTTAACTCACTTGATGCTTTTGTTGCCTATCGATCAGCGGTGGCTTATGGTCGGATTTGTTTTGATCCCAAAAATTCTGACGATGTGGCTTTAGCCGTCCAATTGCTTCAAGGTCCTCCTAATGAATATGTTCGAGAGGCGGTTCTGGGCTGGGTTGAAAAGTTTCCTGACATCTCAAATTTCGAGGGTCTTGCCCCAAATGCGGTTCGATCTAGCTGGAGAGTGAGACTTGCCGCTATCGGTGCGCTGAATGCTCAGGAGCGTGGAACTTCAAAGTCGAAAATTGCGTCTAGGCAGTTACTTTTGACTTCAACTATGCAGGAATCCGCAGTGGTTCGTCAGGCCGCAATCTTGTGTTTGAACATTAATGATTCGGATGAAAAGCGAAGGCTAGAGTACGCGTTGGTTAACGAACCATGTGAGTTGGTCAGGTTCAATGCGCTTGAGCATTACCTTAAAGGTCTAGGTGAGATTTCGAGCGACGTGGCATCTGGGATTCTTGCCGACGATAGTCCTACGCTTCGTCAGAAAGTGGCGCAATCTAGCGTCATTGTAAGTGCAAAGGGCGGACGTGATTTATTGCGAAGGTTGGTTGTAGATATTGATTCTCGAGTAAGAGTTGCGACTTTTCAGGCTTTGCTCAAGTTTGCTGATTTGAGGTCAGAGGAGTATCAGAACTTGTATGCAGATCGAAGCCCGATGGTGCAGTACGCATTGGCCCTAGCGGCACGTGAGAAGCGGATAGTGTTGCCAGATGAAGTGAAGGCGACCTTGAAAATGAGTGCTTGGAGTGAGGTCAGGACATTGGCTGAAATTCCGAGGGTATGAATAGTTTCTGATTTAGTGTTTGTGGAGGAAATTCGATTTTGAAGATTGTCTTGGGTTCTGATCATGCGGCGATTGATTTAAGAAAGTGGTTGGTCGCTGAGTTACAGAAGCTCGGGCATGAGACCGTGGAAGTAGGAGCTCGGGATACGACGGCTTATGACTATCCTGATGCTGCAGACGAACTTGCCGCTTGTTTACACGAATTCGATTTTGGCATTGTCATTTGTGGCACGGGCATTGGGATTAGTGTGAGAGCGAATCGATATTCTCATGTTCGATGTGCACTGTGTACCACTGAATACATGGCTGAGATGGCTCGGGAGCATAACGATGCTAATGTGTTGGCACTTGGCGCACGGGTGTTGGGAACTGAACAGGCTTTGGCAATCGTAAAAACTTTTGCCGTCGGAAAAGTAAGTACGGTCGAGCGCCACTTGAATAGAATCAAGAAACTTGGAGCGCCAGTTCTATAATTGGCTTTAATGTGGAAGCACTTAGATAGTATTAGACGTTGATAGTATTGGACGTTGATTTAATTTGACCTTGACAGTATTAGACGTTGTAAACCGTACCAACCATTTTTTTATCCTGCACCAAAGACTATGAAGCCTCAATCTAAAAGTTTTGTTTCTGCCTTGCTCGTGAGCTCAATGCTTGTCAGCACCATTGTTGGCTTGAAAGTTCGTGAAAGGCAGGAAATGCCTGATACTATGCGAGTAAGTCCGCTTATGGCTAGTAATGATGGCCAAATTGACATTGGCGAAGGAGATTACTACAAGGGAATTGTCGAGTTACTTAAGGATCGTTACGTTGATCCAGTGACGGATAATGATAAGTTGCTCAGTGGAGCGGTCCGTGGACTTGTTCTTGGATTGAGAGATGTTGATAGCCAATATTTTTCGCCCAAAGAGTTTGAAGCGTTTAAGTCAATCAGGGCTGGGTCTTACCCGGGAATAGGTGTTTGGTTGGATTTCAAACCAATGAAGACAACTATAAAGGTTGACGGTGCTTCTGAGGAGGCAATGCTTCCAAAACTTGCGGTGATTTCGGTTGCACCAGGTTCATGCGCCGATAAAGCAGGAGTTAAGTCGGGTGATGTGCTTGAGTACATTGACGGCTTTTGGGTGACAAATACTGAGGAACTCGTGAAGTATCGACAGGTTCAAAATGATTTTCTTGCGAAGAAAGTAGATTTCAAGACTTTGAATGAATTGCGAAAGGAGTTGAGGAAGAAACTAGACAAGAGTGTTACTCCTTTTCGAGCTCGGGAACGGGCAATTCTTGGAACGAGCGGTACTGTTCCCACGACTTGGAATCGAAATGGTAAGCGGTTTAGTTTTAATCTAGAAAGAAAGATCACCGAGGTTCCTAACTTTAAGGAATCTAGTGGTGCGTTTATCCTTGGTTTCACAGCGGGCGCTCCTGCCGCATTGGAAAGCTATTTGAGAGGTAAGAGCGAAGTAACGCTTGATCTTAGAAACAACGTTTTGGGAGATTTTGAGACCATGCGAAAGTGCTTAGCCTTGGTGGCTCCTTCTGGAAAGTATGGTTATTTTGAAACTTCAAAAACTCCGACAATGCTCTCGGTAGAAAATGGTAATCCAAAACCACCGAAAGTGAAGTTGTTGGTTGATTCGAGTACTCGGGATGCGGCTGAGATTTTTGCAGTCGCATTATCATCGACCGAAAAAACTATTTTGAGTGGGGGTGCGATGGGTGACAAACTCAAGCTACGGGACATCGGCCAGCTTCCGGATGGGAGTGGCTATTGCGTGGTCACTGGACTCTATAAGACAGGAACGCCTAAGGTGGATGCCGCTACAACGACGACCGCTCAAGGTAAGAAGGGAAGCGGAAAGGGAGTGTCGCTATGAAAAAGGTCATTGCAACTGTAATTGGTTTGCTTGCATGTTTTGCTTTTGGATACTTCTGGAAGGACATCAGGAATAATCAGTTCCCAGGTTCAAGTAGAGATTATTTGCTGGGTATTCGAACTAGTGGAAAGAATGTTCGAGATGATCAGGTTTTTAAGGATGTTTATGCCCGAGTTGCCGGTACAAACATTAAGAAAGCTGATCGAAAGGAACTGAAATATGCTGCGATGGAAGGGCTCGTGGCTTCCCTTGGTGACCCGCACAGTAATTTCTTTGTTCCGAAAATCAATACTGCGTTTAGAGACGAAACTTCTGGCAAGTTTTTTGGCATTGGTGCTCGGCTCACGCCTGATAATGCGGGAGTTAAGGTCACTCAGGTCTTTACTGATGGACCGGCGCAAAAGGCAGGTGTGCTCGCTGGGGACATCATCACCACGGTAGATGGGACCAACGTTGCTGGGATGGACTCTGATGATATAGTGTTGATGATAAAGGGCAAGGAAAACACGATTGTTCGGCTCAAGATATTGCGACCAAATGTTGAACAGCCGATCGAATTTGCAATCAAGCGGCAAAAAGTGGTTCCGCCATCAGTTGAAAGCAAGGTGCTGAAGGCTCAGAACACTGGTTATATTCGGATTCTGAACTTTTCTCAAGAGGTGCCTGAGCAGTTTGATCGGGAACTTGAGACGGTTGAAGCCGCGGGAATTAAGGGGCTCGTTATTGATTTAAGAGGTAATCCCGGTGGGTCTCTGGATGCTGCGATTATGATTCTAAGTCGATTTATTGATAATAAATTGGCCGTGACACTGAAGTTCCGAGAAGAGAATCAGCAAGAAACCTACGAGACGAGCAAGGGAGATACTCATAACTTTAAGTATCCGATCACCGTTCTGGTTGATGGTGAGTCTGCGAGCGCCGCGGAAATTATGGCTGGGGTGTTGAAGGACTATAACAAGGCCACGTTGATTGGAGAGCGAACCTATGGCAAGTTCTCGGTGCAGACTGTGTTTAACCAGATTGATGGAGCGGGAATCAAACTCACGATTGCTCACTACTTCCTTCCTAAGTCGGGAGCTAAATCACGAAAGGTTGATGAGGACGGCACTTATATTTCGGGTGGGCTCGATCCAGATATTCTGGTGAAGGTTGACGAAGAGAAAGAGTATGAGCCGGGAAATCTTGAAAGAGACAACCAGTTGGCGCGTGCTGTAGAGTTTCTTCGAACCGGGAAGTAAGGGCGGTTCACTTATTTTTGGATTCGGTTGCTCTTGAGCTAGAATGAACTGAACATGCGGGCTTTGCGCTCAAAGAGCAGGCAAGAGAAAGGTACTTCCGGGAATGCGGAGGTTTCTTTTGCCTTGCATGAGCACTACCAGGCTTATATTGATTTTCTTTCTGCCCGTAAGTCCCCTTCGACAGTGCGTGCCTACCTGTCTGATATTTCTCAACTGAATGAGTATTCGAGCGGTGAGTTCAAGTTTGAAACCGATTATTTGCGACTTTTTTTGAGAAAGTTTGGAGGTAGTCCGACGACTCGTGCACGCAAGTTATCAACTTTGCGAGGGTTGGCTAAGTTTCTCAAAAGTCGAGGGGTCATTGAACTTGATGCGACCGAGGCGTTGGAGGCGCCTTATCGAAGAAAAAAGTTGCCTAAGGCTTTGAATTTGGAGCAAACAAATGCGCTGCTTGATCAAGATACACAGTCTCGGACTCCCTTACGAGATCAAGCGCTTCTTGAATTGCTTTATGGTGCTGGACTACGGGCCGCCGAATTGGTTTCACTGAACCTCAATCAAGTTGATTTTCGTAATCGTCAGATTCGAGTGGTTGGGAAAGGGAATAAGGAACGAATTGTCTTTTTTGGTCATTCTGCACTCCACGCCTTAAATCGATTTCAAGAGGAAGAAAGAGTTGCTGGGCAAGCACTTTTTACTAATGCCTCTGGGAAGAGGCTTACTACTCGAACGGTTCAGAATGTTTGCAAGCGATGGGCGCTCAGTGTTGGACTTCCTCCAGATATAAGCCCTCACACTTTGCGGCATACTTTTGCCACACACATGTTGGATAACGGTGCTGACCTCAAGACCATTCAACAGCTATTAGGCCATGCAAGTTTGGCTACCACCCAAATTTACACTCATGTAAGTATAGAGAGGTTACAGGAGGCAGTGAATACTGCCCATCCCAAAAGCCGATAGAGTACTTTTTGGGTTTTAAACCCAGGTACTTGCTCGCCGGAAGATCTTGTAAGTAATCGGGCGTCGGACGTTTGCAAAAACAAAATCTGGCCATCCAGCCATGAAGTCTAATTCGTAGTCGTCTGGAGGTGAAATTAATACCAATGGGGTTGAATTGGCAACTGGATGCCCCATTTTCGCATGGGCGAACTCTTCGTATCCTGCAATCTTGCCTTCCTCTTGCAGTGTGGCGAGTAGATCTACAAAAAGTAAATCCACTCCATCTGAGTTGTTGAGTGCTTCTTCCCAGTTTTCGAAGTGCAGAAACTCATCGCCAGGGTGAAAACCTTCCCGAGCTTCCTTCACCATGTCCTGGTCTTTGGTAATGAGCACAAATTTCATTCAGCTTCCTCCCCAACAGGTTACTCTTTTTGCGAATTGGATTCAAGATTTCATCATGAAAATACCTGCAATTCGTATCTGAGAAAATATATCATTGATATATCATTATAAAAATTATTTCATTGATGATAAATGAATGGGAAAACATCATTGCATTGTGATACAATAATGGAAAGACAGGTGTAGAGCACACTATGAGCGTCAAAACAGCCATCGAATCCGTTCACGACCCAGTAATTATTCGTTCGGAAGAAGAGTTCGCCCGATTCCAAGTCATGGTGAGCGACACGAAGCGAAGGGCCTATACCATGGCTCTTCAGCTGACCCGCAACTCTACTGATGCGGAGGACTTGGTGCAGGATACGTTTATCAAAGCGTGGAAAGGGTTTGACTCTTACACTCCTGGTCGGCCGTTTCTTAACTGGCTTTTGCGAATTATGCAACGAGCATATTTGGATTCTCGACGGCGGGAAAATCCTATTCGGAAAGCTGAATCTTTGAATTCGATGATTTCGCCTCATGATGGTGAAGTGCAGGAACTTCCGGTTGCGGATGATGGACCTACTCCGGATATGGAACTTCTGCAAGAGGAATTTAAGGATCAACTCTATCGAGCCTTGGGTGAATTGCCAGAGGTTTATCAGAGTGCGATTCGGATGTGCGATCTTGAAGGGATGAGCTACCATGAAATCGCTGATATTCAGGAAACTACGATTGGTACTGTCCGATCTCGAATCCATCGGGGCAGAAAGTTGCTTCGAGATATCATTGTAAAGAGCGGTTACTCATACTTCAACGCATAATCTTTGTACTATCAAGTGAGTTTGGTGGCATCTTCTAGAAAAGAAGGTGCCACTTTTTTGGGCTGGTTTAGCCAATAAGTTTGCTCTTTATAGTTTGTTTACCAGCATAGAAGTATGGGGATTGGGGAACACCTTAAGTGGAACCTCGTTATGAACAATATCCAGAATCTTCCCCGATTCGGATCGTCAGCAGTGACTGATTCGGCTGCGCTTGTCGCAGCAGGGCCTCTAGTAGCGAGTACCCAGCCATCGGCTGGCACTCAGCCATCTGCCGGAAAGGGCAATGGCAACGGCAATGCGAACGGAAACGGAAAGTCCAATGGTAACGGAAACGGAGTCGGCAACGACGCCGATAACGGTTATGGTGGAACTCTCGACATCCTGGCGTAGTTAGTGTAAGAGGATCAGAACTGGGGCTCAATTTTGAGCCTCGGTTCCTCTTGCAATCTCAATAATAGTTTCTCTAGTTTTTTTTTTTTTCACCGAGAATTAGTAACATGAATTCAATTTCAGGCAACACCGCCCAATCTATTGCATCAATGCAGGCTGTGTCTCCTTCACCTGAACTGGCTCAAGCCAAGTTGCAGGCTGGGATTCTGAAAAAATCTCTCGAAATGCAGAAAACAGATTCGGCTGCCTTACTTCAGATGTTAGATGGTAAGGGAAGAACAATTGACATCCGAGCCTGAGTATTTTCGAATTAACCTGCATTTGATGTGCGGTACACTTTTACTGTGAGCGAAAAGAAAGTTGAGGTACCCACGAAAAATTCGTGGATGAAAAATACCTATTTCTGGATCGCAGGCATCCTGTTCATTCTCGGGTTGATAGGTTTGATTTGGGGTGATGGTGTCATTCGTGACCCCGGACAACGTCACGAGAACAAGCTTTGGGCGATTTATCTTATTGCTTCGCTCGTGATGTTCATCAACGGATATATTTCTCACAAGTTGTGGTTAAAGCAGTTTGATCATCTAACGGGGCAGGAATAGATTCAATTGTCAAAAGGATTCTGAAAGGGAAAATTAAATGGTCAAGTGCGCGTGTGATAAACCTATCGACAAAGTTCCAGATTGGCTTCAATCTGCTAAGGTCGAATTCGTCTGTAATAACTGTCCGAATCGACAAACGAAGAATATTGCGTTTGTTGACTTGGATGCTGGTTTGAAAAATCCTGGAAAGTCTATTGATGAGGATGCTCCTCCTGCAGACTTGGAAGATGATTTGGACCTTGACTAAGTAACGTTAGTCTAATTCAGCTAAAACAGCCTCGGCGTAGCGTTTGCTTGCTCCGAGGTTTTTTTGTACAAGCTCGGAGGCGCGCTGTGACATTGTTCCTCGTTGAGTTTCATCTGAGAGCAACGATTCAATCGAATGTTGCAGTTCAAGTGAAGTGCTACATACCATTGATGCCCCGGCACTTACTGAGGTGGTGGCGATGTCCCTGAAATTGAACATATTAGGGCCGTGGATGACTGGTTTGCCCAAGGCAAGTGGCTGGATAAGATTTTGTCCACCTAACTTGTCAAATCCTCCTCCGATGACGACGATATCGGCTGTGTTATACACTCCAGCAAGTTCTCCATAGCTGTCCAGAACAAGGTAGGTTGCCATATCGTTTTTTGATCGGAAGCCACAACTTATTGAACTATTCGGCGGAAGTAAGGACTCCATGGCACTCATGACCTCTTCAGCGGCTTCAATGTGCCTGGGAGCGTGTATGACCGTTAGATGGGGATTTTCGGTGAGGATTGGGATAATCGCTCTTTGTGTGAGCTCGACTTCGTACTCGCTTCGCGTTGAACCAATGACAACCACTCGATGATTGATGGGAATGTGAAGCTCTTTTTTCCAGTCGGTAGTAGATTTGATGATTGATGCGGCTTCATCGAATTTGACATTTCCAAGTACGCGGACTCCTTGTGCACCAAGGTATGAAAACCGCTCTGCGTCTGCTTGGGTCTGCACTAGACAGCCTTTGAGATACTTGAACATGGCTTTGTAGAACCATTTGACTTTTTGAGAGTTTTTGAACGCTCGGTCACTGTTTCTGCCGTTGACGATGTAGGCTGGTGCGTTAAAAACATCGGCAGCCCAGAGGAAATTGAACCACAGTTCGGTCTCCATAATTGCGATTACATCTGGGCGCACGCGTTGCATGGCTCGGAGTTGAAATCGTGGGAGGTCAATGGGAAAGTAAACAAGGTAGTCGAACCATTCTGTGAGCTTTTCACGTGCTGATTGGTGGCCGCTAATTGTGGTGGTTGAAAGAATGATTTTAACTTCAGGATTCTGTAGCTTTAGTTCCTGAAGAAATGGTTTTACGGCAATCATTTCACCGAGTGAGACCGCGTGTACCCAAATACGCTTTTCACCTTTTTCTTTTTTGGGGATTGAGTTGTAGAGCCCCTGCCGCTCTTGCCAGTTGGGCGATTCTTGTCGTTTTTTTGATCTCCAAATCATCCATGGCACCCAGATGGGACTGAGGAGCGTTAGGATGAGGTTGTAGAGCAGGAACATGCTGTCTTTGCCTAATTGGTTGGTGTTGCTTTAGGGAGTAATCACTTAGGGGGTAATCAATGGCGTCCCAACTATGCGTTGGTAGGCGTCCATGTATTTCTCTTGAGTTTTTTGAACAATTTCTTCTGGAAGCTCTGGTCCGGGGGGATTTTTATCCCATCCGGATGATTCCAGATAATCACGAACAAACTGCTTATCGAAACTTGGTTGGTTCTTACCTGGGCTGTAGAGGCTTGCATCCCAATAGCGTGAGCTATCGGGGGTCAGGATTTCATCAATGAGGATTATCCCCTCTTCTGATTCGCCAAATTCAAATTTGGTGTCAGCGAGAATGAGACCTCTTGACTCTGCATATTCGCATGCTTCGGAAAACAATTTCAGGGTCCAATCTCTTATCAGATGTGCCGTCTCTGAGCCCACTATGTCTATGACCTTTTTGAACGAAATGTTTTCGTCGTGTCCTTCTTCTGCCTTCGTTGCTGGAGTAAAAATGGTTTCAGGCAGTTTTTGTGAATTGACTAGCCCATTGGGCAAGTCAAGTTCGTGAACGGATCCGCCTTCCATGATGTATTCCTTGTAGAGTGAGCCGCAAATGTATCTTCTTGCCACACATTCAACGGGCAAAGTTTTAGCTTTTTTTGCGAGCATTGCCCGACCTTTTAGCTCGGCCTGGAGTTTGGGGCATCGTGCCTGAACCTCCTCGTGATTGAAAGACATGACATGGTTAGGGCAAACATGTGAGAGTTTGTTGAACCAAAAAGCACTCATTTGATTTAGAACGCATCCTTTGTTGGGAATGCCATTTGCCATCACTGCATCAAACGCTGAGATGCGATCGGTTGCAACAATCAGTACTTCTGATCCTAAGTCGTATACATCGCGAACTTTACCGATTCGAGGAGCGGGTAACTGGTAGAGTGCTGAGTGTAGCAATGCGGGCATAGAGCCATTAGTCTACCGACGATAGCTTGCGCCGAACAGCGTTTGAGAGAATCTCTTGGACTGACTGGGGCACGAGATCTTTGGTTTCCCCTCCCAGGAGTGCTACTTCACGCACTACCGAAGAACTTAGGTAACTGTATTCCCAGCGGGTCATGAGGAAGACAGAGTCGACGTCAGGATTCAGTTTGCGGTTCACCATTGCAATTTGGAATTCGTACTCAAAGTCAGCCACCGCACGCAGTCCACGAACCACGGAGCGAGCACCTTTCGATTTTGCGTAGTCCATGAGTAGACCTTCAAAGCTGTCAACTGTGACGTTCGCAAAGGGTTTGCTTATGCCTTTGAGGGCTTCGATTCTTTCGTCCACTGTGAGAAGCGGTGACTTTGATGTATTTCTTCCTACGGCTACTATGACTTCATCGAAAAGCTGGTGGGCGCGTTCGATGATGTCAGCATGTCCGAGAGTTGGTGGATCAAACGTTCCTGGATAGATTGCAAGTAGCTTCATTGTTGGTTTATTTACAGTTATCGTAGCCGAACTTTAGTATGGGGCATCATGCCAAGGAGGTTATTTCTAAGCCCTTCTACTCGATTGCTGACAAGGATGAAGTCTGTTCCGTGATAGATGGGAATTCTTGGCACTTCTTCCATCAAAAGCTTTTCTGCTGCTACATACAGTCCCATTCTCTTTTGTTCATTCTGTTCAACATCTGCGATGGCACAAAGTTTGTCAAATTCAGGATTTGACCATTTGTCGAAGTTTGCACTTGCGTTCGTGGTTAGAAGGAGGCTCAAGAAATTTTGCGGATCGAGATAGTCGCCGTACCAACTTAAAAAGGCGGAAGGTAGTTCACCTCGATTTCTTGCTTTCAGCATTGCGCCCCATTCTAATGATTTAGGTTTGACCTTTAGTCCCAGATTTTTTTCAAGATCATTTGCAATCGCTTCTGCTACAAATCTGGCATCGGCATTGTCAGATCTGACCATCAGTTCAAGTTCTGGAAGGCTGCTTCCAGATTTATATTTTGTTTTTGCAAGTGTCGCCTTTGCCATTTCAGGGTTGAATGGAGGGAGCAGGTCAACCGGTCCTATGGGGATGAGACCTTCTGGAAGCCATCGCTTGGCAGTTTCGATACCTCCTAGCACCTTTGAAGTGATTCTTTGTCGATCAATTGCCATTGCTACGGCCTTACGCACTTCTCTGTCTTGAAACGGTGTGTACGCTTTGCCAGAAAGCAAGATGTAAAAGACGGCCGGGCGACTGACATATTTAATTTGCTGGCTATATTTGGGATCACTTCTCACAGATTTCCAGTCTTGCTTTTCAAGAGTTGTGAAGTCTGTCTCTCCGTTTTTGAATAGATTGAGCCTGGTTGCTGAATCTTTTACTATTTTTCTTTCAATCCCATCAATTAGTGGCTTTTCGCCGAAGTACTTCTCATTTTTTACTAGCTTGACGACTTGCTCGGGCTTGTATTCTGAGAGGATGAAGGGACCGGAGGCGATAGTTTCTTTCGGAGAAGATATCTCTTTCAATCCGACCGATTGTTTCACGATTCGGCAGCATAAATAGGTTAGTTTGCCTAGGAAATATGGCTTTGGCTGGTCGAGAGTAACCTCAAAGGTTTGTGGTCCGGTTACAACGACCCCAGAAAGCGTTGTTGCCTTTCCGGAGAGGCCATCTTTGGCACCGCCGATGTCCCCCCAGTATGTTTCTGCAGTCGCAGACCCTATTTTCATGTTGAGAGCTCTTTCCCAGGCGGTTTTT
>JAPLCS010000172.1 GCA_026392145.1 Fimbriimonadales bacterium
CGACTATTTCCAGCGGGGGTACTGCCTACCGTACTTGGTAGGTTTTAATTCGAGTTGCTTTGTGATTACGCGGTTACTTCATCTTCGCTTGCTTCGGCGCCTAAGAAGTTATTCTGCATTTTGCTAATTTCGCTCTGCATGTCGACCAACTTTTTATAGAGGCCATCTTCTTTGGCAAGAAGTTCTTCGTGGGTGCCGATTTCAGCTACTCTGCCTTCGTCCATGACCACGAGGCGGTCTGCATTGCGAAGGGTGGAAAGTCTATGAGCAATGGCGAACACGGTTCGACCGTCGACCAGATTTTCGATGGCTTCTTGAATCATGCGTTCGGTTTCGGTGTCTACACTTGCCGTGGCTTCATCGAGAATGAGCACCTTTGGATTGTGAAGAATGGCTCTGGCAATCGAAATTCTTTGCCTTTCTCCGCCGCTTAGCCGCTGCCCCCGTTCTCCGACGTAGGTATCGTAGCCGTCGGGGAATTTGCAGATGAAGTCGTGGGCGTTGGCGGCTTTGGCTGCCTCTAATACATCTTGCATGGAGGCTCCGGGCACGCCGTAGGCAATGTTATCCCGAATTGAACCGGGGAAGAGATAGCTTTCTTGCAGTACCACTCCGACCTGGCGGCGGAAGTCTTCGATTTTGATTCTTCGAAGGTCTACGCCATCAAGTTCAATTTTCCCTTGGGTTGGGTCATAGAATCGCAAGATCATGTTGATGAGGGTGGTTTTCCCTGACCCTGAGTGACCGACAATTCCGATCATTTCGCCCGCCTTGATTTCGAGGTCGACGCCGTGGAGAATGGTTCGCAGTTTGTCGTAGCCGAAGTGGACGTCGGTGAGTTTGATGTCGCCTTTGACCGCCGGCATCGATACGGTATCTCCTTCGTCCTTGATGTCGTTTGGCGTGTCCATGATTTCGAACACTCGGTCGGCGGCGGTAAGTGCTCGGGTTGACCAGTCAATAATGCGTTGGAGGTTTGAAAGCGGATCTTGTAGCCTTTGGGCATAGGCAATGAGCGCGACGAGTTGACCTACTTTGAGGGTGTCGCTGAGTACGGCATTGCCGCCAAATGCCCACACGGTAATGACCCCGATGAACATGGCAAACATTACGATGGGGAAGAAGGTTGCCCAGCTGGATTCGGCGACATAGCCGCTGTCGGCGAGGTCCGTGATGCGGCGTCGGAATCGCTTGATTTCACGGTCTTCGCCAAAGAAGGCTTTCACCACTCGGGTGCCTTGGAGGATGCCGTTTAATGTGGCGCCGGTGCGTGACCATTGGTGCCAGAATCGGCTCCATACTCGGTTCATTTTCTTTCTGAATATATGAACCGCGATTACGATGATGGGTACGGGGGCGAGGGCAATTAGTCCGATTTTCCAGTTGATCATCATCATCGCGAACGGAATTGCGATGAGCAGTAAGCCTTGGTTGAGGAGTACAGGAATTCCGTCGACGAGCACATCGTAGAGCGCTCCTGTATCGTTGGTCATTCGGGACATGAGTGATCCGACATTGCGCTTGTCGTAAAAACTGAGCGAGAGTGCCTGGAGTTTCTCAAACAAACTGTTGCGAATGTCGACGGCAATTTTTGCTCCGAGGTAGCCGACGTTTCTGCCCCACGCGATTTGAACAAACAGGATGAGGACTCGGGTTCCGAAGTAGAAGGTGATGAGATTCCAGAAGAGAGCAGCGTTTTTGTGAATCAGCGCATCATCCACGATTTTCATCTGGAGGAAAGGAGGTACGAGTTCAAGGAGCATGCCGCCTACGCTGAGGACGCAACCCCAGAGCAGTCGAAGTTTGAACGGTTTGGTGTAGGAGAATAGCCTGAGGAGTGTTTGCCCTCGGTTGACACATGCTTCGCAGACGTTGTTGTATTGCGGCAACGGCCGGCCGCATTTGGGACAGACTCTGGTTTCGTTGTCGACATCGGGTAATGGTTTGCCCGCGACGAGTGCCTTTAGCTGTCGTTCTGCATTGGCCAGCGGGAGGTTTTTGCGATTGGTGGCACGAATCAGTTCTATTGATTTGCCGTCGGAGTCTGCAATGAGCGCGGTGGAGTCGACCAGGTCTTCGAGTCGTGGATTTGTGAGGTCCGAAAGTTGGTAAGTGGCAATTTTTTCGGTGCCGGTTGGGGTGAGTTCTTCGCGAGTGGCGATTCCGTTTTCGATGGTGAGTGTAGTGGCACCGAGTCGACCCCGAGAGTCAAGGTCAGATTCTACAATAATTCGATACGGTTCACTCATTTGACGGAAGTTTGGGTTTACCCTATCCAGAATTCGTGATTTTACAGATTGAACAGTTTTTAGTTTAAGTATTCTGTTTTGGATGATTAAGGTGGCAATTACTGGCGCACGAGGGAAGATGGGCACCACCGCCCAACAGTGCCTTACGCAGGAAAACGGATTTGAAGTCGTTGGACTGGTTGGCCGAGGTGATTCGCTTGTCGAGGTCATTGCCGCGAACCGACCTGACGTCGTGCTGGAGCTTTCGACTGCCGCGTCCG
>JAPLCS010000311.1 GCA_026392145.1 Fimbriimonadales bacterium
AGATGCCTTGAGCATGATGGGATAGCCAATTTTTTCAGCCGCCTCTTTCAGTTGTGTTTCGGTTGCTCCGGGTTCAAAAAAGCCGGGTGTTATGGGGACATTGTTTTCAACCGCAAGTTTCTTGGCATCAATTTTTCCGCCAAGCAACCGCATTGCTTGGGCCGGGGGACCGAGAAATAGTATTCCTGCCTCTGTGAGGGCCTCGCTCAGTTCTGCTCGCTCGCTGAGAAATCCGTACCCGGGGTGAACGGCATTCGCTCCAGTTTGCCGGCATGCATCAATGATGGCTTCGATGCGAAGATAGCTTTCGCTCGGCAAGGAGCCGCCAATGTGGACGGCCTCGTCTGCTGTTGAGACGTGCATAGAGTGCTTATCTGCATCGGAGTAGACCGCCACGGTCTTGATTCCGAGTGCACGGCATGTTCTAAACACGCGAACTGCAATTTCTCCACGGTTCGCTACTAACAGCTTGGTGATCTTCATTGATTTCACACGATTTCTTTGGTTGTGCGAGCTTCATTGCTCACCAACGTCTTTCCACAGTTTCTACTCTTTGAGTAGGGACAAAAGTTACGAATTGATTTGGGTTTTCAGTAGTTCTGATACTGAATTGAGAGCCTGGTCGACTTTGGATGTTTCTTTGCCGCCTGCGGTGGCGTAGTCGGCTCGACCACCTCCACCTCCGCCGGTCATTTTTGCTAGCTCACGCAAAAGGTTGCCAGCGTGTGCACCTTTGGCAACTGCCTCTGAACCCACCTTGCAGACAAATGTTACTTTTTCGCCGGTGATGACGCCTAGAGTCACTTGATTGGCCTTCCCGTTCGCTTCGTTGTCAATCGACTGGGTCGCAATTTTGATGTCGGATTCTCCAAAGTTTTTTACCCACAGTTGGATGCCTTGAACGTCCTGGATTTCGCTCTTGGATGTTTCGCCTGTGAGTGCCGCCATTTCCGCCTTTTCGCGTTTTTTCCGTTCTTCTTTGAGCTGGTCAATGACCTTTTCAACGGCTGGGATTATGTCTTTCGGTGTGGACTTTAGGAGCCCTGCAGCTTCTTTAAGGCGCTCGGATTCCTCTTTTGCTAATGCATAGGCTGCTTCACCGGTAATTGCTTCGATGCGACGCACCCCGGAAGCTGCCGAGGATTCACTCACGATTCGGAAAGAACCAATTTCGCCTGTGGTCCGCACGTGTGTTCCTCCGCAAAGTTCTTTGCTAAACTCACCGATTTCTACCATGCGCACTTTATCGCCGTATTTTTCACCAAAAAGTGCCATTGCGCCCTTCGCTCGGGCTTCGTCGATGGGGAGGTCTACATAGGTTGTGACGGGAGTGTTTTTGAGTACTTCTGAATTGACAATTTGTTCAATTTGGTCGATTTCAGCTCTTGTCAGACCTTTTCCGTGGGTGAAGTCGAATCGGAGGTTTTCTGGCCCGTTATAGGATCCTGCTTGGGTGACATGGTTTCCGAGCACTTGTCGAAGCGCTGCTTGCAGGAGGTGGGTTGCGGTGTGGTTTCTTTGGATTCTTGCCCGCCGTTCGGAGTCAATTTCTGCTTGGACGGTTTTGCCAAGAAGGTCGCCGACAGATTCCGCGATGATGTCGTGCCAGAATGTGCCCGAACTCTTTGTGGTGTTGGTGACGGTGATGGCTTTGCCATCTATCAATAACTTTCCTGTGTCACCCGTTTGACCGCCGGATTCTGCATAAAACGGGGTGACTGAGAGAGCAATTTTAGCGTGCCCCTCTTGAAGATTTCGGACTCGAACAACGTCGCCGGTTGCGCTCCAGTGTTGATAGCCTAGGAAGTCGGTGGAATCTGGTGCCCCTTCAATTTTCAGTTCTTCATCGATGGTAAGGTCGCCGTACGCTGATTTATCGCCTTGTGCTCCTCTGGACCGATCTTGCGCCTCTGCCATCGCTACTTTGTAGCCTTCCAAGTCGACGGTAATGCCTGCCTCGTTGCATAGCTCTTGGGTGAGTTCTAGTGGGAATCCGAAGGTGTCGTAGAGTTGGAATGCGATGTCACCAGGCAATGTGGTTTTGACTTTTTCGAGGAACTCTGAGAGTAGTTCAGAGCCTCGATTGAGGGTTCTTCTGAAGAGAGCTTCCTCATTTTTGAGGGTCTCTTGAATGATTCCTTTTCGCTCACCAAGTTCTTTGTAGTGTTCGCCGAAGATGTCGAAAACGGCGTCTGCGACTTTGTAGAGGAACAGCTCCTCGAAACCCAATGTCCTTTGTCCTTTTAGGACCGCCCGTCGAATGAGTCGTCGTAGGACGTATCCTCTGCCATTGTTTGCGGGAAGAATGCCGTCTGCGATACAGAAGCAAGCGGTTCGGATGTGGTCGGCGATGACTCTTTCCGCGACGGTTTGATTCGGACTTCCGACCGTTGGGTTGAGGCTTTTAATCTTATCGAAAATGGAAGAAAATGCGTCGGTTTCGTACACTGACCTGAAGCCATTGAGAACGGCTACAGTGCGTTCAATTCCCATGCCCGTATCAATGGACTGAAATGGTAGGTTAGGCATTCCGGTTTTTTCCCAACCGTCTTTGCCTTCGGTTCCTTGCCATTCGTATTGAATGAATACGTCGTTCCAAATCTCTAGCCAGTTTTTTGCATCATCGTCAGCTAGCCATTGTTCGCGCGAATAGTCCCCCGCCTTGATTCCTGGAACGGTGGCATTTGAGTTCCAATAGAACATTTCAGAGTTTGGACCGCATGGACCAGGGGGACCCTTTGAGAAGGCTCCGGCTGGCCAGTAATTGGTTTCTTCGCCCAGTCTGAAAATTCGGGTGGTAGGATCAATTCCTACTTTGGTTAGGTGGTCCGCCCACTTGTTGTACGCCTCATCGTCGTTGTCGAAGACGGTAAAGGAGAGCCTCGTGGGGTCGAGATTGAGCCACTTTTCTCCGGTAAGAAATTCCCATGAATAGTCGATTGCTTCTAATTTGAAGTAATCGCCGAAGGAGAAGTTGCCAAGCATTTCGAAGAAAGTAAGGTGGCTATCGTCACCAACTTCATCAATGTCTCCGGTTCGCACACATTTTTGCGCCGTAGTGACTCGGGTTCTTGGAGGCTCTGCGATTCCGCGGAAGTATGGTTTGAACTGAACCATTCCGGCTCCGTTAAAAAGCAGACTCTCATCTAGGCGTCCTGTGACGTCGTAGGGAATCAAGGAGCCTGAATCGTGAATCAGGTGTCCCTTGCTTTCAAAAAAACGGAGATACTTCTCGCGTAGTTCGCGAACGGTCATGACTCTATTTTGGCAGATTTTGGGAGTGTGCCGATGCCTGTGAGAGTTTATGTTAAGTGGTTACAGCTTGATGGTCTTTTTGGTATCTGCTGAACGGAGAATTGCGTCAATGATTCGGATATCGCGCAGGCCCATTTCGCCGGGGATTTTGAGCGTTTTGGAATTATCCAAAATACATTCTGAAAAGTGGTCCATCATTAGTGCCCATTGGTTCGCGGGTTTTACATCAAACGGAGTCCCGTTGATGGTGAATTTGTGGTTATAGTAGCCGGTGGCGGGTTCAGCTGTGATGTTGCCTTTGTCGCCATACACGC
>JAPLCS010000234.1 GCA_026392145.1 Fimbriimonadales bacterium
GCTGGTTCAGTTCGTTGAGAGTGCTTGCCATTAGTATGAACTTATTTTGGGTATCGGAAGTGAACAACGATTCTGAACGACCCAAGGCAGTCTTCTTCTTTGGGAACGCTCATGTTATGGAACACCATAAGATTGCCCGACGGGCCTCGTTTGTCTGAAAGCAATCCGGTATGGTCTCTACCGCTTGGTAGAATCCAGCACACGATATCTCCTGGTTGCCAATCTGCAGACTGTAGTTCGTTGGAAAGGATTTTGCCTTTGGCTTTGAAAAATGCCATTTGGTCCTGCACTCTGCGGTGATCAATATTTGTATCAATTTTGCGGTTGGGATATTGATTTAGGTTTGCCGATTTATGCTTGTGGATAAGTGATTGAAGATCGTAACCTGCTGATCGAAAGGCCCTGACTAGCACATCAGTGCACACTCCCTTATTTTTTGGTACATCACCGTTTGGAAATTGGAGTTTGGTATAGGTTGGATCGTACGTTGTCCGCCATTTGAGTTGATCACGGCAGGAATTCACTAGTTTCTGGGGAACCGTTGGGACAGTAGGTTGTGCGGCGAAAAAAAGCGTTGAAATCAGGTTTAAGAAAAGACTTGTAGTGGCGATTATTGGCACGGCATGAAATAACAACGAGTTTTGATCTGAATTCGTTCCTAGCACCCCGGATGGCTTGATTTGAATCCGGTATCTTGATGATTAGGGTACGACAACGATGTCAAAAATTGCACTTACGCCAGGTGGCTCCTTCTTTGCTCAATCGGATGCGCCTCTGTTCACTCCAGAGGATTTTAGTAGCGACGAAAAGTTGATGATTGATACTGCGGAGCAGTTTTGTCGGTCTGAGGTGATGCCACATTTAGAGGCGATTGATCATCAGGAAGATGGCTTGATGCCCAAACTTATTCGTAAGGCGGGGGACCTTGGGCTATGTGGAATCGATTCGCCAGATGAATACGGTGGATTGGGGCTAGGAAAGAACCTTGCTGCTCGAATTCTAGAATTTATGAGTCTGAATGGCTCCATGAGTGTCACGTATGGCATTACGAGCGGAATTAGCCAGGTCGGACTTAGTTTGTTTGGCACTGAGGCTCAAAAAGCACAGTTTTTACCCAAGCTCACCAGCGGTGAGTGGATTGGAGCGTATGCCTTAAGTGAACCCAATTCAGGCTCTGATGCTTTATCTGCCACGACTTCTGCGGTTCAAAAGGGAGATAAGTGGGTACTTAATGGCACCAAGATGTGGATTAGCAATGCCAGGTGGGCAGATCTGTTTCTTGTCATGGCAAAAATTGACGGAGAGAAATTCAGTGCTTTTTTGGTTAATCGAGACACTCCGGGGCTTTCAATTGGGCGTGAAGAGTACAAGATGGGACTCAAGGGGTCTTCTACTGCGAGAATTGTGCTAGATAATGCCGAGATTCCGCTCGATAATCTGTTGTACGAACCAGGAAAGGGGCACCATGTTGCCTTTAACGCACTGAACATTGGTCGTTTCAAGTTGTCTTCGATGTCCATAGGACCGGCTCGAGACGCTATCGGTTTGGCGGCGGCGTATGCTCGCGATCGAAAGCAGTTTGGCAAAAGTCTCAATGAATTCGGACTGATTCAGAAGAAGCTCGCTTTGGCGATGTCTTGGTTCTTTGTCGCTGAGTCGATGATTTATCGTACTGGCGCTTTGATTGATGATGCTTTTGATGAATGTGGTGGAACGATAGACGGGAATCGCCGAGCTGCAGAAGAGTATTCAATTGAATGTTCGGCATGCAAAGTGTTTTCAACCGAGGCGGAAGCTTGGATTATTGATGAAATGTTGCAAATCTATGGCGGTTATGGATTTACGGAAGAATTTCCTATCGCAAGGCATTACAGAGATGCTCGGGTGAGCCGTATTTATGAAGGCACTAACGAGATTAACCGAGTGTTTTTGGCTGATCGTCTACAGAAAAAAGTTCAATCTGGTCAGGTGAGTTTAGGTTCGGATCAGGGTTTCCTTGAGGGATTAGCCTGTGAGGCAATGAAGCGACCGTTGACTAATCAGATTGAAATTGGAGCGGCTTCTGACTTGGTACTTTACGCTTATGCTCTGCAGTCGGCCGAAAGACGTGCGAAGCGGCTCGGAGGTCTAGCTGAGGAGATGGTAAAGCTTGCGCGAATTGATTTAAGGTCAAAAGCGGCTTTGGCATGGCAAACTTTAACTGGCGAAGCCATTACGATTCCTGCACCAGCTAAAGTTGATATTCAACTGATTTCGGATGCGGCATTGCACCATGAGGGTCCCGCTCGGTTCAACTGAATCAAGCGTTGACGTAGCTTTTTAGTTTGGCGAGGTCACGTTCGTGGCCGTTGTTCTCCATGGGTGTCTCGAGAATGATGGGAATCGATTTGAATCGGCTGTCATTTACGAGTAGTCGGAAACTTTCCTCACCGATTTCCCCGCCTCCGAGTTCGGCATGACGGTCTTTTTTGCTTCCAAGAGATCCTACAGAATCGTTGCAGTGAACCGATTTCAGTCGCTCAAATCCGATTACTTGCTCGAATTTTGCAAAGGTTTCCTCGAACGTTTCTTTTGTTCGAATATCGTATCCGGCTGCGAAGATGTGACATGTGTCGACACAGACACAAACCCGTTTATCGCCGTGAACGCCATCCAGAACGGCTTTAAGTAATTCGAATGTGCCACCTAATGAAGTGCCGGTGGCAGCGGTTGTTTCCATGAGAAGGGTCACTGACGGATCGGAGTTTTCCAAAACATGTTTGGTTCCTTCGATGAGCAATCGAATTCCTTCTTCGACACCTTGCCCGACGTGGGCTCCCATGTGCGAGTTGCAATAGGGAATACCATATTGTGCGCATCGGTTCATTTCTTCAGTGAGCCCGAGAATCGATTTTGTTCTCAACTCTTCGGTAGCCGCTGCCATGTTGATTAAGTAGGAGTCATGGCAGACAATTTCTGTCATTCCTGTTTCTTTCACTGCTGATTGAAAGTCAGCGATCATCTCCTCTGTGATTGGTTTTGCCTTCCAGAGTTGTGGGCTTTTGGTGAAAACTTGAATAGTATTGCAACCCATTGCAAAGCCGTCCCTGACGGCGTTACCGAGTCCATTCTTGATTGGCATGTGCGCGCCCAACAGATTTGAAGACATTCTTTGTATGATGACTGATTTTCGAGTATGTAACTGTTCTCTGGAGAGCTGAGATACGGCTAAAATGAATCTAGCCTAAGTGGGTTTACAATGGGACAGTATTTTCCAGCATTTAAAGCGTACGACATTCGGGGGGTAGTTCCAACGGAGTTGAATCCGGAACTCGCCTATAGAGTTGGAAGGGCGTATGCTGATGAACTTAATCCCACGACGGTTTGTGTTGGTTACGATATTCGGTTGAGTGGTCCCGAACTCTATGATGCTTTTGCTCGTGGGTTGAATGATGCTGGTGTTGATGTGGTTCACCTCGGTTTGGTGGGCACAGAAATGGTTTATTTTGCTACGGCTTTTTATGGTTACGACGGTGGCTGTATGATTACGGCTAGCCATAATCCTCCCCAATACAATGGCCTCAAAATGGTTCGTCAGGAGAGTCGACCTGTCTCTAGCGATACGGGACTTAATCAAATTGAAAAGAGGGCCTATGAACAGAAATGGGAGCGAACTGGAAGCGGTAGTCGACGAGACCAGGATGTTTATGATGATTTTGTCAAGCACCTTTTGAATATTGTTCCTCCGAGTTCATTGAAGCCTTTGAAGGTACTTTGCGATGTCGGTAATGGTGCAGCGGGTGTTGCGTTGGAGAAGTTGTTACCCCATCTGCCTTTTGAAACTACAAACCGACTTTTTGAACCTGATGGACACTTTCCGAACGGGGTTCCCAACCCAATTCTTGAAGAATCTCGAGCAGGTGCGATTGCCTTGATGAAGGAGAGTAACTATGATTTTGGAGTTGCTTGGGACGGGGATTACGATCGATGTTTCTTCTTTGACGAAAAGGCGAATTTTATTGAGGGCTATTACATTGTCGGACTCATTGCTCAGTCCATGCTGCGGGTGACTCCAGGGCTTGGAATTGTTTACGATCCCCGTTTGACTTGGAATACTTTGGACATCGTGAAGGAACTGAATGGTCGAGCCATTCTTTGCAAGAGCGGGCATGCTTTTATCAAAGAGAAGATGCGATCTGAGGATGCCGAGTATGGCGGTGAAATGAGTGCTCATCACTATTTCAAGTCTCACTGGTATTGCGATAGTGGCATGATTCCCTTCTTGTTGGTTGCTCGGTTGATTTCGGAAACTGGGCTGTCTCTTGGAGAGTTGGTGGGTCAGATGGTTAAGAATTATCCTTGTTCAGGCGAGGTTAATTCGGAAGTGCACGACGTGAAATCTGTGCTGGCGGCGGTTGAGGCAAAGTATGCCGAGGGTGGTGAGATTTCTCGTATTGATGGTCTTTCGATTGAATACCCTACGTGGAGATTTAACTTGCGGGGGTCAAATACCGAACCAGTCATTCGTTTGAATGTTGAAACGAAGGGTGACCACGATTTGATGGTTGCGAAGACTCAGGAATTGCTTTCTATTATCCGAGCCTGACAACTGAACCTTCGTGAGATAAGCGAGAGAACTGGAATCGGAGAAACGCTGATAGGGGATGTAGAAAATGATAGGTTCTGTGGTTTTTATGATTGGGTTCGTCGGACAACAAGTTTCCGCTAGAAATTTGCCACCCATCAGTAAGAGCACCATATTGGTTCCGACTTTGGTTCCTGCTACTAAGCCTTTTCTCAAAGTTCCAAAAGGTTATGCGGTTGACCTTTATGCAGATAATTTGCGCCAGCCGCGAATGATGGCAGTGGCACCGAATGGAGATATTTTTGTGGTCCTCACTCGAGTTGAGCGGAAGGTACCAAGCCATCCGCACGATGTGATAGTGCTTTCTGGATTCAATCGACAGGGTATTCCTCAGAAGCGATTCACTTGGACGACTCAGTTGGACATGCCTTTTGGGATTCAGTTTGGATTTGGGCACGTCTATGTTGCTAATACAGGTTCAGTTGTGCGATGGAAGTACCAGAGTGGTCAAACCGAGGCGGTAGGTGAACCTGAGGTCATTATCCCAGAAATTCCCAACATGGGATACCGTAATCATTGGACTCGGAATATTCTGTTTGGCTCTGATATGAAGTCACTGTTTTTGACGATTGGTTCGGAGCAGAACATCGCGGAAGAGGGACCCAGGCGCGCAGTCATTGAGACGGTTCACCTCAGACGTATGCTCGCGGAATGAGAAATCCGGTCGGCTTAGCTATTCAGCCCGTTACGAGACGGTTATGGGCTAATGTTGTGGAGCGGGACTATAAGGGGGACGACTTGGTGCCTGACTTCATGACCGAAGTGAAAAGTGGTGGTTTTTATGGGTGGCCCTATAGCTACATCGGTAGCCATCATGACCCCAAAATGCCGAAGAAGCCAGAGCTAGAGAAAAGCGCGATTGTGCCAGATGTGCTTTTTCCAGCTCACTCTTCCCCTATTGATGTAAAGTTTGCCCCAGGAGGAGCCATTGTTGCGCTTCATGGCTCCCAAAATCGCAGCAAATTGAACGGATACAAGGTGGTTTTTATTCCATTCAATTCTAAAGGCAAGGTAAGTGGGGAGGCCATGGATTTTGTGACAGGATGGTTGCCCAACGGTTCTAACAAGGAGATTTATGGTCGCCCAGCGGGTTTGGCTTTACTTAAAGATGGTTCTATTTTAATTACTGACGATTGGGGCGGAAAAATCTGGCGTGTACGAAAAGTCGCCCAATAGTCTCATGATTTGTTGAGTATGTTGATTAGCTCACGCCGAAGTTGCCTGGTTCTTTTTGCACTTTTGAACATCGTGGAATATTTTCGGCTCTCTAGTTTTAGGGGATGCTTGAATTCCAATACAATCCAACCTCCTAAACCAATGAGTGCGTGAATATTTATTCCAAATTTAACTCCTTTCAACGATTTGAGAGGCAGTTGAATGGTGCGGTCTTCTGTCGTCAGTACGAGAAGTTCCTGATTCATTTCCAGAATTCCGATTTCGGCATGCGCATCAAGATAATCAGGTTTTTGGTCGTAAACAAAGCCCACAACCTCGCCTGATTCTAGTTTGTTTGTGAGTGATCTTAGCTCTGAGCAAATTTTTTTGTTTTGAAAAAAACCAAAGAGCCCGATACCGACGTATGAAGTAGCAACAAATACAATTCCTTTTTCGGTGAATCCAGCTAACGTTGAGGGCAAAAATGAAGCGACCAACGTTCCCATTCCTAAAGGAATAATGTTGCCCATCCACCGGCGAAATGGGTTCCATATTCGTCGGGATTGCATCAAGTTATAATACACTTGTCTACCATGAAATCAGGGAAGTTAGAAGTAGTCCAAGCGGTTCCTGGTTCCATGACACTCAGTCGGTTAGTGAATCGATTTGGTAAAAATGACTACGGCATTGTCACCGCTCTCAATGATCGATTACTAAACTCATTGAAAAAGTCATTTGATGCAGATTCTTTGGTGGATGTGAAGTCATTCGGTGATGTGGTTCGCCAAATTTATTTTCAGACGGGCATCGGCACGCAGAGGTTGGCGAGTAGTCGTCAAACTCTTTCTGCTATTGGATTAGTTTGCCGTCACCTGCCCTCGGAGAGTCCCTTTGATTCAGTTGCAGACTTTCCTGGGTTTCATGAATCTGTGGCCACTCTGCTAAAGGAGCTGGAACACTATGGAATTTTTGCATCCAACTTACGAGAACTTGCTGATCAAGTTGATGCTGATCTCGGCGAAAAGCTGGTTTCCTTGGCTTATATCGCTGAAGAAATAGCGGTACTGGCGGAGAAAGCCAACTCAATGTCAGCGAGTGCAATGATGCATCAATCGATGCAGAATTACCTTGAGCTTGACGGCCAGGAAATGCGACTGCTGGTTTTTGCAGAAAGTGAATTTCATCCCTTAGCGCTTGAATGGTTGCAGTGGCTGGTCAAGGAGGGGGCAGATGTTCAGATAATTTATGATCGCCATGCAACGAATGGCAAGATTTTTGAGCTTGCAACCAGGTCAATCAATGCTTTAGGCTTGGAGGCTAAAACTCCTGGCGAAGGCAACTTACTCACAAATAGGCTGTTTTGTGATGGTGCTTCAGGTACATTTGTTGGCAGCGAGCTAGAGTGGGTTGAAGTACATAAGTCAGGGGATTTGCTTTCTGAGTGTGAGTGGGCCGTTCGGAAGTGCTTGGAACTTGGGAACCAAGCAAAGATTGCTATTTTTTGTCGAAGCATTGAGCGATATGGACCGATTCTTAAGGCAACTTCGGATCAGTTTGATCTGCCGCTTGAAATCCGCCAGAGAGTCCCTCTGCTCACTAACGGATTTGTAAAATTTGTTACGCTGGTATTGAGTTGTTTCGCTTCCAATGATGTACGTCAACTGCACAAACCATTGGGGATGAGCTATGTGGGCAGCGGAAAAGATCCAAGGATTGAGGAAGCTCATGCTTATTCAATCAACCAATGGGGCAGGCTGAGAGAACTTGTTGCAGATACTGTTGAAAATTTTGAATTGGGTGATTTAAGTGGAACTTTATTTGGACAGTCGACTGACCCTGAACAAGTAGCCCCTTTGCTAAATGGGAACTGTGACGGTAGTCAAAGTGACTTTTTGACCTCAGTTATTCGCCACTTACTTTTGAGCAGAGAGGATGCGATTCGACAGGATCGAACACCTGTGGATTGGCATGCGTGGCTTCGTAATTTCATTGAAACTTCTCCTGTGTTTCCGAAAATTCCCGAGTCGCCTACTCATGAACGAGATCAACGTGCCTTTACCTCGATGCTCTCGCATTTGGGGCAAGATGCAGTGGTTTGGCGAGCTGCTGAGTGCGAACCTATTTCTTTTCGTCAGTGGTTAGACCACAGTTTGAAAATGCTAGAACATGCAACTGTTAGTCAACCTTCGGGTGGCGGAGACAGTGAGTTTGGAATCAAGGTG